>CAZBTE010000111.1:0-7462 GCA_964494665.1 uncultured Limnobacter sp. | reverse complement strand
CAGCAATTGGAGTACGTGTGTGGACCTTGCCGGCGCAACGCCCGGACGGCATTCGCGCGGACAACTGGTCGCCGACTTCGTCGCCGGCGACGACGCGCCTCAGCACCAGGCCGAGCGCGTCGCGGCGCGCGCCGACGACTTCGCCGGCTTCAACCTGCTGCTGTTCGATCCGGCCGCTTCGCGCCCGCTGCTGTACGTGTCGAATCGCCATCCGCAGCGCGTGCTCGACGTGGCGCCGGGCGTGCACGGCGTGTCGAACCACCTGCTGGACAGCGACTGGCCCAAGGTGCGCAGCCTGGGCGATCGCATCGCCGGCACGCTGGTCGATGGGCAGGCGCCGGTCGACACTGCGTTGCTGGATGCCCTGGCCGACCGCGCGCAACCGCCCGACGACGCGCTGCCCGACACCGGCATCGGGCTGGCGCGCGAACGCAGCCTCGCGCCCGCGATGATCGTCGTGCCCGAGCTCGGTTACGGCACCCGCGCCTCGACCGTGGTCGCGGTGCGGCGCGATGGCCGCATCGAGGCGATCGAGCGCAGCTGGGCACCCGGCGACGGCGTCGCCCCGCGCATCACCGGCGACCGGCGCGCTCGCTTCAGCGCAGTGCGCCGAACACCCGCTCGATGACTTTCGACCCGGTCTTCACCGGGTCACGCCGGATCGCGCGCTCCTCCTCGCCGATCATCAGGAACAGGCCGTCGAGCGACCGCGTCGTGACGTAGCGCTGCACCGACGCGTCGCGCTCTTGCAGCAGCCCGACCCTGGACGCCTGTCCGGCCAGCGCGTTGTAGCGCTGCGCAAGCCCGAGCCGCGACACGTGCTTCGTCACGATCGGCAGGAAGCGCTCGGTGAGAGGCGCGCGCGTGCGCGACTCGAAGAAACGGGTGACCGAGTCGTCACCACCGCTGAGGATCGCCTTGGCGTCGTCCACCGTCATCGACTTCACCGCGTCGACAAGAAGTTGTCTGGCCTGCGGCACGGCCTGCTCGGCGGCACGATTCATCGACGTGACCAGCTCGTCGAGGTCGGGCCCCCGGCCCATGGCACGCATCAGCGACTCTACGCGCTGCATTCCCTCGGGCAGCGGAATGCGCACTTTCGGATTGTCGAGAAAGCCGCCCGCCCTGCCCAGCTTGCCGACCGCCTGCGTCGCGCCGCGCTCGAGCGCCGCACGCAGCGCCGCGCTGGCGTCCTTGCCCGAGATCGCATCGAGCGCGCCGGCATGGACGACCGTTGCACGCGTCGCGAGCAACGCCGCAAGGCCCGCCCACAGCCCGCCTGCCAGCAGGCTGCGCCGCATCATCACGTGACGGATGCCGACCTCGTCGTAGGGTTCGCCGACCGGCTCGAAACCCTGCTTGCGGTAGAACGCCTCGACCTGCTGCTGCGCGCTCAGCGCCACGCCGGTGTCGCCGCGCGCGGCCGCAACGTTCAACAGCGCATCGAGCACCCGCCGGCCGATGCCCCGTCCGCGCTGGTCCGCGCGTACCGCCATGCGGCCGATGTGACCGTCGGGCAGCAGGCGGCCGGTGGCGACCGGCTCGCCGTCGAGGTACGCCACGCAGTGCACCGAGCGTGCATCCCATTCGTCCCACTCGAATTGCGCGGCAATCCCCTGTTCGCGCACGAAGACCGCGTTGCGCAGCGCGCCGGCCGCTGCGCCCAGCGTCGCCCAGTCGCCGGTGCGCAGCTCGACCGCCGGCGCTTGCCTGGTGTGGCTCCCCGTCATCTCGTCACCCTTGCTCATGCCCCGCTGACGAAGCGTTCCCGAACGCGTGGCGCAGTGCCGTGCACGCGTCCTCGTGCGCGCGCCGGGCCGCCTCGACGAAACCCGCGTGCTGGAAGAACGAGTGGATCATGCCATCGTACTGCACGAACTCCACCGGCACGCCGGCCGCGCGCAACCGTTCGGCGTAAGCGCGATTCTCGTCGATCAGCGGATCGTATTCGGCGCCGGCGATCCATGCCGGCGCCACTCCGCGCAGATCCCTTGCGACCAGCGGCGCAAACCGCCAGTCGTCGCGATCGCGCTCGTCGCGCAGTGTCTGCGCGAAGAACCATTGCACCGTCTGCGCGTCGAGCAGGTAGCCGTTGGCGAAACGCCGGTACGAGTCGCTGTCCTGCCGGCCCGAAAGGCCCGGATAGATCAGCAGCTGCAGCGCGAGCGGCCAACCGCGGCCGCGGGCGTGGATCGCGCAGGCTGCCGCCAGCGTGCCGCCGGCGCTGTCGCCGCCGACCGCGATCCGTGCCGGGTCCACGCCCAGCGCCACCGCCTCGTCGCGCAGCCAGCCGAGGCTCGCGAACGCGTCGTCCTGCGCACTCGGAAAGCGGTGCTCGGGGGCAAGCCGGTAGTCCACCGAATACACCAGGCAGTCGCCGCCCGCGGCGAGCATGCGGCAGACGTGGTCGTGCGTGTCGACCGAGCCGATCGTGAAACCGCCACCGTGGAAGTACAGCAGCGCGGCGCGCGGCTCGGCCAGGCTGAGCGGCCACGGCGCGTACTGGCGCACGCGCAGGGTTCGTCCGGGCAGCGCCAGCGCGAGATCGTCGACCGCGTGCATCGGCTGCGCGGCGATGTCCAGCGTCGCCGACGAACGCGTGTAGAGCCCGCGCGCCTGCACCGCGCCGATCTCCGGAAAGGGCGGCGACTTTGCTCGCTCCGCCCAGTACAGGATCTTCTCGACCTGCGGATCAAGCGGCATCGTCGACGAATGCCGTGATCTCGCGGATGATCCGCTGGGGCTGCTCGTGGACCAGCCAGTGTGTCGCCTGTGCGAGGCGCACCAGGCGCAGATCCGGCACCAGCCGCCCGAGGCCGTCGAGCAGTCCCGGCAACAGCGCGGTATCGGCGTCGCCCCAGATCACCAGCGTCTTCGCGCGCACGACGAATTCGTCTTCGACGAGCGCCAGGCGCGCCGCGCCCGCGTCGTCGCCAGCCGGCGGATGCAGCGGCGAGGCGCGATAGTAGTTCACGCCGCCCGCGATCGCGCCCGGCCGGGCCCAGGCCGCGTGGTAGGCGTCGCGCACTTCGCCGTGGAACCACGGGGCATCGCCCAGGCCCAGGAAGAACGCGTCGAGCCGCGCGCAGCCGTCGCGTGCCAGCACCTCCTCCGACCCCGGCCGGCGCAGCCAGTTCATGTACTGGCTCGCAGCCTGCTGCGCGGCATCGGTGGCCAGCGCACGCGCGAACGGTACCGGATGCGGGGCGTTCAGGATCACCAGTTTCGCGACGCGCTGCGGATGCGCGATCGCATACGACCACGCGAGCGCCCCGCCCCAGTCGTGCCCGACCAGCACGCATTGCTCGTGGCCCAGCCCGCGCACCAGCGCGTCGACGTCGGCCACCAGCGCGGGCGCACGATACGCGCGCACGTCGGCCGGCTTGTCCGACAGGTTGTAGCCGCGCAGGTCGGGGGCCACCGCGTGGAAGCGATCGCCGAACACTGGAAGCAGCGTGCGCCACGCGTACCAGAACTCCGGAAATCCGTGCAGGAAGAGCATCAGCGGCGCGCCAGGCTCGCCGCACGACGCGTAGTGCAGACGGACTTCCGGGGCGACCCGAACGAACTGTCCGGTCGTGATGCGCGGCTGCGGCCCGGCGCTCATGCGGTGCAGTCCCGCATCAACCGGAAGGGTGCGACGTGCCGGGCGCAAGGCCGAGCGGATCGCCCGGATTGCGCTGTGCGACGATGTCCTGCATCCGCAGGGCCACCGAAGCGAGGATCTTCGGATGCGTGATCACGTAGAAACGGTTCTCGCGGATCGCCTCGAAGGTCATCCGGGCGACTTCGGCCGCGCTGACCCGCCCCGACGACACGGCCTTCTCCATGGCCTTCTGCGATGCGAGCATCGACGCCGTGGGCGCCGCGTCGTCCTGCAGTTCTGCCGGCCGGTTGCGCTGCGACTGCGTGATGGCGGTGGGCACGTACGCCGGGCACAACAGGCTCACGCCGATGTTCGCACCGGTCACGCGCAGGTCCTGGTACAGCGTCTCGGTCAGCGTCACCACGCCGTGCTTGCCGACGCAGTACGCCCCCATCATCTGCGGGGACAGCAGGCCTGCGACCGACGCGGTGTTCACCACGTGGCATTCGTCGCCCTGCGCAAGCATCAGCGGCACGAACACGCGCACGCCGTGGATCACGCCCCACAGGTTCACGCCCAGCACCCACTCCCAGTCCTTGACCGTCTGCTCCCAGACCAGCCCGCCAGCAGCCACGCCGGCGTTGTTGAACAGCAGGTGCACCGCGCCGAAGCGTTCGAGCGTGCGCTGCGCGAGGCGCTCGACGTCCGCGCCACGGCTCACGTCGACCGTTTCGGTCAGCAACCGCGCGCCCTGCGCACGCAGTTCCGCGGCGGTGGCCTCGAGCGCGTCGGCCTGGATGTCGGCCAGCGCGAGCTTCATGCCGAGCGCAGCGCCGATGCGCGCGAACTCGCGCCCGAAGCCGCTGCCCGCACCGGTGATGACGGCCACCTTGCCTTCGAAATCCTTCATGGCGATCGACCCGGTTTCCCGATCAGTCGAGCTTCACCAGCTGCTTGCCGACGTTGCGCCCCTTCAGCAGCCCGATGAAGGCCTCGGGCGCGTTCTCCAGGCCCTGCGCGATCGTCTCGCGGTATTTCAGTTCGCCGGCCGCGACCAGTGCACCGAGTTCGCCCAGCGCCTGCGGCCACACGTCCATGTGCTCCGAGACGATGAAGCCCTCGATGCGCAGCCGGTTCACCAGCACCGAGCGGAAGTTGTGCACCGGCATTGCCTTGCCGTCGTAGCCGGAGATCAACCCGCACACCGCGACGCGGCCGAATGCGTTCATCCGCCGCAGCACCGTGTCGAACACCTCGCCGCCGACGTTCTCGAAGCAGCCGTCGACACCGTCCGGGGTGGCTGCGCGCAGGTCCTCGTACAGTCGGCCTGCCTTGTAGTCGACGCAGGCGTCGAAGCCGTATTCACCGGTGACGATGCGGCACTTCTGCTCGCCACCCGCGACACCCACCACGCGGCAGCCCTTTCGCCTGGCCAGTTGCCCCACCACCGAGCCGACCGCGCCGCTGGCCGCCGAGACCACGACGGTCTCGCCCTCCTTCGGCGCGATGATCCGGTTCAGCCCGTACCAGGCGGTGACGCCGGGCATGCCGACGCACCCCAGCCAGGCCGACAACGGCACATGCGTCGTGTCCACCTTGTACAGTCCATGGCCGTCCGACTTCCCGTACAGCTGCCAGCCGAACATGCCGACCACGGCGTCGCCGACCGCGAACTTCGGGTTGCGGCTCTCGATCACCTCGCCCGCGGTGCCTCCGATCATCACTGCGTCGAGCGGCTGCGCGGCCGCATACGATTTCGCGTCGTCCATGCGCCCGCGCATGTACGGATCGAGCGACAGGAAACGGTTGCGCACCAGCACTTCGCCGGGGCCGACCTGGGGAATCGCGGTTTCGACCAGCCGGAAGTTCTGCGGCGTGACTTCACCCTTCGGGCGGCTGGCGAGCAGGATCTGGCGGTTCGAGGGCATGGTGTTCTCCAGGGCCGTTTCGTCTGTCAGTGCCTCAGTCCGCGCACGTCGAACTCCGCGAGCGCCGCGCGCGCCACCGGCCCGCCCCATTCGGGAACGAAATGCCCGGCGTCGGCAAGTCGCATCGGTTCCGGACAGCCGCGGATCACCGAGCGCAGCGGCAGCATCGCCTCCTCACCCAGCACCGGGTCGCGCACGCCGATCGCCATGAAGCTCGCGCCCGTCCACGCTTCGCGCCACCACTGGCTGGCGTTGCCCGAGAGCTCCGCTCCCGGCGCATCGGGCTCGTCGGGCACCATGTTCGGGAACGCGCGCAGCGCCGCCTTGTAGCGCGCGTCCGGAAACGGCGCGTCGTAGCCGGCTGCTTCGGCTGCGCTCATGTCGGCTTTGCCGCGCATCATCATGCGACCGATCGCCAGGTCGGGCGTGCGGTTCGAGTAGTCGCGCCACTGGGCGAAGCCGCGCGTCGGGGCCGTGCCTACGGCCAGCGCGGTGTTCATCGCCAGCAGCCGCGTGAAACGCCCGGGCATGTCGGGCGGCAGCGTGAGTCCGAGCAGGCCGCCCCAGTCCTGGCACACCAGCATCACGTCGCGCAGGTCCAGGCGCTCGACCAGGCGCATCAGCATGGTGCGGTGGAACTCGAAGCCGTGCACCGATTCATCGACCGGCTTGTCCGAGCGCCCGAAGCCGATCAGGTCGGGCGCGACCACCCGCAGCCCTGCCTCCGCGAACACCTGGATCATGCGACGGTACAGGTAGCTCCACGTGGGATTTCCGTGCAGGCACAAGGCCGTGCCGTGATGCGCGACTCCCTCGTCGACATAGTGGATGCGCACGCCCTCGTAGCCCGGCAAGTCGTCGACGTAGTGCGGCGCAAACGGGAAGTCGACCAGGCCCTGGAAACATTCGTCGGGCGTGCGCAGCAGTTCCATGATCGGTGTCCTAGCGCGTGTGCCGCCTGTGCGCGAAGCGTGCGCCGCGGCGCACACGGCGCTCAGGCGATTTCGAGCAACCCGGCGGCGCCCATGCCGCCGCCGATGCACATCGTGACCACCGCCCGCTTCGCGCCGCGCCGGCGGCCTTCGATCAGCGCGTGGCCGGTGAGCCGCTGGCCACTGACTCCGTACGGATGGCCGACAGCAATCGCGCCGCCGTTCACGTTGAGCCGGTCGTTCGGAATGCCGAGCCGGTCCCGGCAGTAGAGCACCTGCACCGCGAACGCCTCGTTCAGCTCCCACAGGTCGATGTCGTCGACCTTCAGGCCGGCGCGCGCGAGCAGCTTGGGCACCGCGAACACCGGGCCGATGCCCATTTCGTCGGGCTCGCAGCCGGCCACCGCGAAACCGCGGAACCAACCGAGCGGCTCCAGGCCGCGCTTCTCGGCCAGCTTTGCATCCATCACCACGCAGGCACCCGCGCCATCGGAGAACTGGCTGGCATTGCCCGCCGAGATCACCCCGCCCGGCAACGCCGGCCGGATCTGCGACACGCCTTCGAGCGTGGTGTCGGCGCGCCGTCCCTCGTCGTCGGCCAGCGTGACCTCGCGCGTGCCCAGCTGGCCGCTCGCCTTGTCGGCCACCGCCATGCGCACGGTGATCGGCACGATCTCGTCGGTGAACTTGCCGGCCGCGGCCGCCGCACAGGCGCGCTGCTGGCTCTGCACGCCGTACTCGTCCTGGCGCTCGCGCGAAACTTCGTAGCGCTTCGCGACCATCTCCGCCGTCTGCAGCATCGGCCAGTAGATCGCGGGCTTGGTCCTCTGCAGGCCCTTGTCGCGGATCATGTGCAGGTTCATCTCGTTCTGCACGCACGAGATCGACTCCACGCCGCCCGCCACGAAGATGTCACCCTCGCCGGCGATGATGCGCTGCGCCGCCATCGCGATCGTCTGCAGGCCCGACGAGCAGAAGCGGTTGATCGTGACACCCGGCACCGTTACCGGGCAGTC
>CAZBTE010000110.1:0-7632 GCA_964494665.1 uncultured Limnobacter sp. | reverse complement strand
TGCAGGCAGGCATGCACGTCATCCACGCCGAGGCGGCGATCAGCGCGCGACAGCGCGAACTCGGCCTGATGATGCGCGAGCGACTGGGGCCCAACGAAGGCATGCTGTTCGTCTTCGACGAAAAGCGCGCCTACTGCTTCTGGATGCGCAACACGCTGCTGCCGCTGTCGATCGCCTTCCTCGACGACGAAGGCCGCATCGTCAACATCGCCGACATGGCGCCGCGCACCGAGGACAGCCACTGCGCCGCGCAGCCGGTACGGTTCGCGCTGGAAATGGAACAGGGCTGGTTCGCGCGCCGGGCCATCGGCCCGGGCGCGCAACTGTCGAACCCCCGGGTCTTCCCCGGGCAGGCACGCAATTAGGGCCTGCGCGAACAGGCCCTGACACCTACGCGCGTCGCTTGACGACCATGCCGTAGATCCAGAGCACCAGGATCGCGCCGATCACCGACGCGATGAAGCCGGCGCTGGCGCCCGGCGGATACAGGCCGATCGCTTGTCCGATGAAGGTCGCGACGAACGAGCCGACGATGCCGAGAATCATCGTGACGATGATGCCACCGCCTTGCGTGCCCGGCATGACGAACTTCGCGACCGCCCCGACGACGAGACCGATGATTGCTGTCCAGATCAGGCTCATGTCGCGGTCCCTCCTCTTCAGCCGTAGTTTTTCGCGGCGAAATCCCAGTTCGCGAGATTGGCGAGGAACGTCTCGACGAACTTCGGCCGCGCATTGCGGTAGTCAATGTAGTACGCGTGCTCCCACACGTCGATCGTGAGCAGCGCCTTGTCGCCAGTGGTGAGCGGCGTGGCCGCGTTGCTGGTATTGGCGATGTCGACCGAACCGTCGGATTTCCTGACCAGCCACGTCCATCCGGAGCCGAAGTTGCCGACCGCGCTCTTGGTGAAGGCTTCCTTGAACGCTGCGAACGAGCCCCACTTGCGGTTGATTGCGTCGGCCAGCGCGCCCTTGGGCTCGCCGCCGCCGCCCGGCTTCATGCTCGACCAGAAGAAGGTGTGATTCCACACCTGTGCGGCATTGTTGAACACGCCGCCCGACGCCTTCCTGACGATGTCCTCGAGTCCGAGGCTCTCGAACTCCGTGCCCTTGATCAGGTTGTTCAGGTTGGTGACGTAGGCCTGGTGATGCTTGCCGTAGTGGAACTCGAAAGTCTCCTTCGAGATGTGCGGCGCAAGCGCATCCATTGCATAGGGCAGCGGCGGAAGCGTGTGTTCCATGGTGTTTTTTCCTTGTGGTTCGAACGAGCTGCCGGCACGCGCGCCGGCCGACCTGGAACGATCCATTCTAGGCCGAAAGCCTCGCGCCGGCCAACGCAACGCCGGTCAATCCGGCACGTGTTCCCGGCTCACGCGCACCTCCACTTGCAGCGTTCCCCGGGCGAGCGTGACGTCCAGCGTATCGCCGGCCGATGCCTCGGAAGCGGCCCGGACCACACGCCCCTCGTGGTCTTGCACGATTGCGTAGCCGCGCTCGAGCACCGCCTGCGGACTGACCAGCGCGAGCGCCGCGGCGAGCCGGTCGAGCCGTTCTGCGCGGCGCGCGTGGAGCACCTCGGCGGCGCGCTGAAGGCCCTGCGTGGCAGCGCCGAGCCGCTGGGCAGCGAGTTCTCCCCGCGGGGGCCTGATGCCGGCACGGGCGCGTTCGATGCGCAACGCCCGCTGCGCGACCGACGCGCGCGCGAGCGCCGCGATGCGCTGCGCCAGCACGCCCAGCCGCGACGCCCGTTCCTGCCAGCGTGCCGACGGCGGACGCAGCAGGCGTGCCGACACGTCGAGCCGCTGCTCGAGCAGTTCCACCCGTCGGGCCCAGGCCCGCATGCAGCGCTCGCCCGCACGCAGCACCGCCTGCAGCAGCTCGCGCCAGTCGGGCGCTGCCGCCGCTGCGGCCGCCGTCGGCGTGGGGGCTCGCAAGTCCGCCACGAAATCGGCGATCGTGAAGTCGGTTTCGTGACCCACGCCGCTCACGACCGGGATCGGCGAGGCCGCAATGGTGCGCGCGACCTGCTCGTCATTGAACGCCCACAGGTCTTCGATCGAGCCGCCGCCACGCACCACCAGCAGGACGTCGCACTCGCGGCGCCGCGCGGCCGCAGTGAGTGCGGCCACGATCGCCGCCGGTGCGTCCGCGCCCTGCACCGGCGTCGGATAGACGATGACCGGCACGCCGGGAGAACGCCGGCGCAGCGTCGTGAGCGCGTCGCGCAAGGCCGCCGCCTGCGGCGAGGTCACGATGCCGATGACGCGCGGCATCGGCGGCAGGCTGCGCTTGCGGGCCGGCTCGAACAGTCCCTCGGCCTGCAGGCGCGCCTTGAGCTGAAGGAAGCGCTGGTACAGGTCGCCCTCGCCGGCCTGGCGCATCGCCTCCACGGTCAACTGGTAGTCGCCTCGCGGCTCGTACAGGCCGACCTGTGCGCGTACTTCGACCCGATCGCCCTCGCGCGGCACGAACTCGACGTACTGCGCGCGTCCGCGAAACATCACCGCGCGCACCTGCGCGGACGCATCCTTCAGCGTGAAGTACCAGTGTCCGCTCGCCGCGCGCACGACGTTGGACAACTCGCCCGCCACCCAGACCGGTGCGATATTGCGTTGCAACAATCCAGCAACCATGCGGTTGAGCTGGCCAACCGTGAGAATTTCCCGCACCAGTGCTTGGTTTTCTCCCGCGATCCCAGTGCTCATGCGTGTTTCCGGTCGATACATTTCCACATGGCCCACACCGTCTCATAGTCACCGGGGACGCCTCGCGACGTCCAGCGGGGACGTCGCAAGTATATGATTCGATACCGGATTTCGGGCGCGTCGGTCGATGTATCCAGTGCACGACCGCGAAACGGCACTGCAAGGCACAGTAGGCACGCCGGTTGTTCACAGAGTTGTCCACAGAAACCTGTAATGAAATCGGGACGGCGACCGTCCGGCAGGCCAACTTGCCCCGGCGGCGCCAAAACCCCGACAATTGCGGGCCTTCGCAAGGTCCCCGGAGAACACTTTGTTTTCGCTGATCCAGGCGGCCGGCTGGCCGGTGTGGTTTCTCATCATCGCGTCGATCGCCGCCGTGGCACTCATCATCGAACGTTCGCTGTCGCTCAAGCGCAGCAAGGTACTGCCCGCGGGGCTGCTCGACGAGGTGCTGGGGTTGCGCCGCACGCAGCCGGTCACGCCCGAGCTGTTGAACAAGCTCGCGGCCAACTCGCCGCTGGGCCGGGTGCTGGCCAGTGGCCTGCGCCACGAGGCGGCCGGGCGCGAACTGATGAAGGAAGCCATGGAGGAGACCGGCCGCGCGGTCGCCCACGACCTCGAGCGCTACCTTTCCGCGCTCGGCACGATCGCCGCGACTGCGCCGCTGATGGGCCTGTTCGGCACCGTAGTCGGCATGATCGAGATCTTCGGCGCGTCGACGCCCAGCGGCGGCACGAACCCGCAGCAACTGGCGCACGGCATCTCGGTGGCGCTGTACAACACCGCGCTCGGCATCCTCATCGCGATTCCCGCCTTGATCGCGTACCGCCACTTCCGCGCCCGCGTCGACACCTACCTGGTCGAGATGGAGCAGCAGTCGCTGCGCCTGGTCGACATGCTGCGCAGCCAGCAACGATGAACTTCCGCCGCGGAATCCGGCGCGACGAGCCGGAGATCAACTTCATCCCGCTGATCGACGTGCTGCTGGTGATCCTCATCTTCCTGATGGTGACCACCACCTACTCCAAGTTCACCGAGCTGCAGGTCGACCTTCCGAGCGCCAATGCCGAGCAGGCCACGCAGCGGCCGAGCGAGATCGTCGTCGCCGTGGCGAGCGACGGGCGCTACATGCTCGACACCGGGACTGCACGGGTGGTCGCCGCTGCTGCGCTCGCCGACGAGTTGCGCAGGGCGGCGAGCGCCAGCAAGGATCCGGTGCTGGTGATCTACGCAGACGCCGGCGCGACGCACCAGGCGGTGGTCGGCGTGCTGGAGGCCGCGCGCCAGGCAGGCGTGGCGAAGGTGACCTTCGCCGCCCAAAGCGGTTCGAGCGGTGGCTCGGCCGCCGGCGCCGGCAACGCACGCGCGGCCAAGCGCCCCTGAATCCTCCGGTCGCCGCGGTAGCGATGGAATCCTCGCTGCGCCGCGGTCTCGAAGCGCGGCTGCAACGGCTCTGGTATGCGGACGAGCCGGGCATCGGCTTGCGGGTGCTGCGGCTCGCGCTGATGCCGCTCGCGGCGCTGACTGCCATGGTCGCGCGCCAACGGCGCGCACGCGTGCTCGGCCTGCCTGCGCCGCAGGTACCGTTGATCGTGGTCGGGAACCTGGTGGCCGGCGGTGCAGGCAAGACGCCGCTGGTGGCGGCGATCGCAACGGCGCTGGCTGCACGGGGGCTGCGCCCCGGCATCGTGGCGAGCGGCTACGGCGCCGAGCGTGACGACGCCCGCCTCGTCCGGCCCGGCGACGACGCAGCGTCAGCCGGCGACGAAGCGCTGCTGCTCGCGCAGTCCACCGGCCTGCCCGTCGCTGCGGCGCGCCGGCGCGCCGATGCAGTGCGGCTGCTGCACGCCACCGATCCGCGACTCGACGTGATCGTTTCGGACGACGGGCTGCAGCACGTCGGGCTCGCGCGCGACATCGAGCTGGCGGTCGTCGACGAACGCGGCCTGGGCAACGGCCTGCTGCTGCCTGCCGGCCCGCTGCGCGCCCCCGCCGAACAGCTACGCTCGATGGACGCGCTGGTGCTCAACGGCGACGCGGCCGCTCCGCTGGCGCACCCGCGCCAGTACCGCTTCCGGATCGAAGCGCGCCGCTTCGTCGCGGTCAACGGCCACGCGGCGCCGATCGCGGCAAACGCGTTCGCGAACCATGCCGCAGGCCGCTCGCTGACCGCGATCGCCGGCACCGCGGCACCGCAGCGCTTTTTCGCGACCTTGCACGCGCTGGGCCTGCAGCCGCACTGCATCGCGCTCGGCGATCATGCCTGGCTGCGTCGCGAGCAACTGGCCGCACTGCCTGCGGCGCTGATCCTGATGACCACCAAGGACGCCGTAAAATGCGCCAGGTGGGCCGACGACCGCTGCTGGGCACTCGAGGTGCAGGCGGTTCCCGATCCCGAACTGATCAACTGGCTGACCGAGGCGATTCGTGGACGCACGCTTGCTCGAAATCCTGGTGTGCCCGCTGTGCAAGAGCCCGCTGCAACACCGGCGTCGCCCGGCCGACCCGGCGCCTGAGCCGGCCGGCGCCGCTGAAACTGCGGGAGCGGCGCGAAGCGGCGCAGCGACGACCGATGCCGACGCCAACGCGCCACAGTCCGAACTGGTCTGTCGCGCCGACCGGCTCGCGTTCCCGGTACGCGACGGCATTCCGGTGATGCTGGTCGACGAGGCGCGCAAGCTCGACGACGTCGATTAGGGCCCGCAATGTCGCTCGACTTCGTCGCGCTGATTCCCGCCCGCCTCGCCTCGACCCGCTTGCCCGACAAGCCGCTCGCCGACCTCGCGGGCAAGCCGATGGTGGTGCGGGTGGCCGAGCGCGCGGTCGAAGCGGGCGCCAGTCTGGTCGCCGTGGCCACCGACTCGCAGCGCATCGCCGATGCCGTCGTGGCGGCCGGGTTCGAGGCGGTGATTACGCGCGCCGATCACGCGTCGGGCACCGACCGCTTGGCCGAAGCGGCCCGGCTGCTCGGGCTCGACGAGCAGCGCATCGTGGTCAACGTCCAGGGCGACGAACCGCTGGTCCCGCCACGGCTGGTGCGCGCAGTGGCCGCGCACCTCGCCACGTCGGCGGACTGCGCGATCGCTACCGCGGCGCATCCGATCGACGACGTCGCGCACTTCTTCGACCCCAACGTGGTCAAGGTAGTGTGCGATCGTGCCGGACACGCGCTGTATTTCTCGCGTGCGCCGATCCCGTTCGAGCGCGACGCGATGACGGGCTTTCCCGGCCGGCTTGCGGCGCGGCTTCCCGAAGGCCTGCAGGCGGCCGGCCTGCCGCTGCGCCACATCGGCCTGTACGCCTACCGTGCCGGGTTCCTCGACGCCTATCCGACGCTCACCCGCTCGCCGCTCGAGGCGCTCGAATCGCTCGAACAACTGCGCGCGCTGTGGCATGGGCATCGCATCGCCGTAATCGTGACGCCCGAGGCGCCCCCGGCCGGCGTCGATACCGCCGCCGATCTCGACCGCGTGCGCCTCGAATTGACGGGCCCGCAGGCGGCGAATTGACCGGCCGGCGCGTTTGACGGTACGCTTCGCCGGTTTTGGCGCGGGCGCTACGCCGACCCGGACCCCGTCCGATCCTTGCTCGCTGGCCGATCGAACTGCCCAGAGCCGCCGCCGTTCCCCTGTCCCCCGATCCGCTCCACCCGGCACAACAGATGCGCTTGATCCTCCTTGGCCCGCCCGGTGCCGGCAAAGGCACGCAAGCCGGGTTCATCACCAGGCGATTCGGCATTCCGCAGATCTCCACTGGCGACATGCTGCGCGCGGCGATCAAGGCAGGGACACCGGTCGGCGTGGCCGCGAAGGAGGTGATGGACGCCGGCGCGCTGGTACCCGACGACGTGATCATCGCACTGGTCACCGAACGGCTGCGCCAGCCGGACTGCCGGGCCGGGTACCTGTTCGACGGATTCCCGCGCACGATTCCCCAGGCCGACGCGATGCGTTCTGCCGAGGTGCCCATCGACTTCGTGCTCGAGATCGACGTACCCGACCTCGAAATCGTTGCGCGCATGAGCGGGCGGCGCGTGCACGAGCGCAGCGGACGCACCTATCACCTGAGCTTCAATCCGCCGAGAAAGGCAGGGCATGACGACGTCACGGGCGAGCCCCTGATCCAGCGCGACGACGATCGCGAAGAGACGGTGCGCAGGCGCCTGGCGGTCTATCACTCGCAGACGCGCCCGCTGATCGACTACTACACGCAGTGGGCAGGAACGGGCGATCCTGCCGCGCCCACGTACCGGCGCATCTCGGGACTGGGCAGCGTCGACGAAGTCGCCGCCCGCGCGTCCGAGGCGCTCAAGTAAACTCTCGCCCGCACCGATGCGGCAACAATCCATTTTTCCCGTCATCTTCGTCTTCAAACACCGAGCAATACGGATGGAGGTTCTCTCATGACTGCGACCACGGCAGGTCTGTGGCTGGCCCTGGCCTGCGGGCTGGCAGCAGTGATCTACGGCATCGTCTCGAGCCGCTGGATCCTGTCCCTCGACGCGGGCAACGCGCGCATGCAGGAGATCGCTGCGGCGATCCAGCAGGGCGCCAAGGCCTACCTGAATCGCCAGTACCGCACCATCGGACTGGTCGGCGTCATCCTCTTTCTGGTGATCTGGTTCGTGCCTGGCCTGGGACTGGCGACCGCGATCGGCTTCGCGATCGGGGCGATCCTGTCGGGGGCCGCCGGCTACATCGGCATGAACGTGTCGGTGCGCGCCAACGTGCGCACCGCCCAGGCCGCCAGCCGGGGCCTCGGCGAGGCGCTTCAGGTGGCCTTCCGCGGCGGCGCGATCACCGGCATGCTGGTGGTCGGGCTGGGGCTGCTGGGCGTGGCGGGCTACTACGCCGTGCTGATCGGGATGGCGCCGCAGGGTGAGGGAGGCGACCTGCACGCGGTGATCAAGCCGCTGATCGGCCTGGCC
>CAZBTE010000109.1:0-7641 GCA_964494665.1 uncultured Limnobacter sp. | reverse complement strand
GGCCCGTCGAGGCGCTGCAGGTTGCAGTTGATCACGAAGATCAGGTTGTCGAGCTTCTCGCGCGACGCAAGGCTGATCGCGCCGAGCGACTCGGGCTCGTCCATTTCGCCGTCGCCGCAGAACACCCACACCTTGCGATCGGACGTGTCGGCAATGCCGCGCGCATGCAGGTACTTCAGGAAGCGCGCCTGGTAGATCGACATCAGCGGCCCCAGGCCCATCGACACGGTGGGGAACTGCCAGAACTCGGGCATCAGGTTCGGATGCGGATACGACGGCAGCCCCTTGCCGCCCACTTCCTGCCGGAAGTGCGACATCTGCTCCTCGGTGAGTCGTCCCTCGAGGAACGCGCGCCCGTACAGGCCCGGTGCCGAATGGCCCTGGAAGTAGATCAGGTCGCCGCCATGATCCCCGTGCGGTGCGCGCCAGAAGTGATTCATGCCGGTGCCGATCATCGTCGCCAGCGACGCGAACGACGCGATGTGACCGCCCAGCCCGCCGCCGTCGGGCGGGTTGTGCTTGTTGGCGCGCACCACCATCGCCATCGCGTTCCAGCGGATGTACGAACGGATGCGCTCTTCGTACGCGGCGTTGCCCGGCGAAGGCACTTCGAGGTGCGCGGGGATCGTGTTGACGTAGGCGGTATTGGCCGAGTACGGGATGTACGCGCCCGAGCGCCGCGCCTTCTCGATCATGCGCTCGAGCAGGAAATGCGCACGTTCGGGCCCTTCGCGGTCGAGCACCGCCTCCAGCGCATCGAGCCACTCGCGCGTCTCCTGGACATCCGGATCCTGTGGGTCGTCGTGGTCGGCCGACGGCGTCGGAAGCGCTGACATGGCTGGTTCTCCTGCTTGATCTCGCATGGACTCGGCCCTTCCGATTCTAGGAACGGCCTCTTGGAATGACAAGGGAAAGTTTTATACTCTGGTATTGCATCTCATATTGTGGTGTTTCAGCGACGAGCCGTCCCAACCAAAGGGCAGATGCCGATGGACCTCTCGCGGCCCGCCTGCCTACACTCGGTACACTGCCTGATGTCACCATGAACGTCCGCAACGACCCTTCGATGCGCCATACCGAAATGCGCGCGCTGCGCTGGCTTTCGCTGTCGCACGCGTTCGGCATCGGGCTGTTCGTGCTGCTGATGGGGGCGTTCTTCTGGTACCTGCGCAGCGTCGAGGTGAACCAGCAGACGCAGGCGCTCTACCGCGACGTGGCCAGCGCCCAGACCGCGCTGCGCCGGCAATTGCGCGACGACCAGGACGAAATCAGCCTGGTGGCCCAAGCGTGGGTCAGCCGCGCGGGTCGCGGCGCGCCTGCCACCGACAAGGCGATCGACGACTTCCTCGCGCGCCAGGACGCCGCGGTGTACGTCGCGACGATCGACGACCAGGGACGTATCGGGCACGTGATCCACGCGCGCCGCACCGCGGTGCCGGCAGGGCTGCGCGCGCGCGGCGCTGCCGTCGACGATCCGGCCGGCCGCGCCGCGTTCGAGGAGATCCGCCAGCGCGAGCGTGCGGTGTTCACCGAGCCCTTCTCCAGCCCCGGCAGCGACGTGCTCATCGAGCTGCACGCGCCGGTGTACGACGATACGGCGTTCACCGGCGGCGTCATCGTCGGCTATTCGCTGAACCGGTTGCTGGGTGGCTCGCTGCTGCAGACGCTGCGCGATCGCTACCAGCTCGCGATCGTCGATCGCGACGGCAATTCGCTGGTCAGCTCGTCACTGTTCGAAATCGATTTCGCGCACCTGAGCCACGAACTGCAACTCGATCCGCCGGGCCACGGCGTGCGCCTGCGCGCGTTCGCCTACGAGGTGCAGCCGCGCCTGATCGACCGCACGCTGGTGGCAGCGGTGATCGGGCTGTCGCTGGCAATCCTCGCCAGCCTGGTAATGATGTGGCGGCACGCGCGCCAGCGCCTGTTTGCAGAATACGAGCGCGAACGCCTGTTCACGCTGTCGCCCGACCCGCTGTGCGTGTTCGAGATCGACGGCACCCTCGTGCGCGGCAATCCGGCCTTCGAGGCGGTGCTCGGTTCGGGCGAGCGGCGGCGCCGCATCGAGCGCTGGGCCCATCCCGAGGACCGCGAGCACGTTGCCACGGCGTTGGCGGAGATCGGCAAGCCGGGCGTGTCCTCCATCGGCTTCGAAGCGCGCTTCCCGACAGGCAGGCCCGACTCGGTGCGCTCGGCGACGCAGTGGCGCTGGCTGCACTGGTCGCTGCGCCGCGACGCAGACACCGAACGACCCATGCTGTACGCGGTCGCACGCGATGTCACCGAACGGCGCAATGCCGAGCAGGCGCTGGCCGCCGAGACGGCGTTCCGCCAGGCGATGGAAGATTCGATGCTCACGGGCATGCGCGCCTTCGACATGGACGGCCGCATCACCTACGTGAACCGGGCCTTCTGCAGGATGGTCGGATTCGAGCGTGACCAGCTGGTCGGCTCGCTGCCGCCCTTCTCCTACTGGCCGCCCGAGAGCAGCGAGGTCAACCGCGAGAACCTGCAGCGCGTGCTGCGCGGCGAAACCCCGCCCAGCGGGTTCGAGGTGAAGGTCAGGCGCAGCGACGGCTCGCTCTTCGATGCGCGCATGTACGTCTCGCCACTGATCGACCGATACGGCCACCAGACCGGCTGGATGACCTCGATGACCGACGTCACCGAGCCCAAGCGCATCCGGGAACAACTCGCCGCGGCGCACGAGCGCTTCACCACCGTGCTCGACGAGCTCGACGCAGCCGTCTCGGTGGTGGCCCCGCCGCCCGAGGGCTCGGGCGACACCGCAACGCTGCTGTTCGCCAACCGCATGTACCGCAGCCTGTTCGGCGCCGACAGCCGCCGCCACGAGACGCTGCTCGAGGCGCACACGTTGGGCGATCCGCGTACCCCCAGCGAGGTCTACGACGCGACACTGGGGCGCTGGTTCGAGGTGCGTGGGCGCCACATCCGCTGGGTCGACGGCAGCGAAGTCGAGATGCTGGTAGCCACCGACGTGACCCGCCGCCAGGAGATCGAGGCACAGCAGCGCGAGCAGGACCGCAAGCTGCAGCGCACGTCGCGCCTGGTGACGATGGGCGAGATGGCATCGTCGATCGCGCACGAGCTGAACCAGCCGCTGACCGCCATCGCCAACTACTGCATGGGATTGTCGGCGCGCATCCGCGCGCGCAGCAGTTCAGGCGAGCCGATCGATCCCGACGATCTCCTCGAACCACTTGCCAAGACCGCCGCGCAGGCCGCGCGCGCAGGCGAGGTGATCCGCCGCATCCGCGAGTTCGTCAAGCGCAGCGAGCCCGAGCGGCGCCGCTGCGAAGTCGCGCAGATCGTCGCCGACGCAGTGGGCCTGGCCGAGATCGATGCGCGCCGGCTCGGCATCCAGATCACCACCGTGCTGCCGCCGGACCTGCCGCCGCTGTACCTCGACCCGATCCTGATCGAGCAGGTGCTGCTGAACCTGCTCAAGAACGGCGTCGAGGCGATGCGCGACCGGCCGCCCGGGCGCCCGCCGGTGGTTACGCTGGCGGTCGAGCTGCGCGCCGGCCACGCCGAGTTCAGCGTCACCGACCACGGCAACGGATTGGCGCAGGACGCGCAGCTGCGCCTGTTCGAGCCGTTCTTCACCACCAAGGCCGAAGGCATGGGCATAGGCCTCAACATCTGCCGCTCGATCGTCGAGTCCCACAAGGGCCGCCTGTGGACCGAGATGCCGGTCGGCGGCGGATGCAGCTTCCGCTTCACCGTGCCGCTGGTGGCCGAAGCCGAACCGGCTGCCGTCGCCAATGCCGCATGAGCCGACCTCCTTCCTTTCGCGAGAACGACATGAGCACCGCCACGCCCCCCGATCCCCGCAGCGCCGAAGGCCCGGCACCCTCCGTCGAGCGCAGCGGCCTCGTCTACGTGGTCGACGACGACGAGGCGGTGCGCGACTCGATGCGCTGGCTGCTCGAGGCCAACGGCTTCGAAGTCAGCGCGTTCGCCAGCGCCGAAGAGTTCCTCGCGCGCCTGCCCGACCCCGAACCGGTGGCCTGCCTGGTGCTCGACGTGCGCATGCCGGGCATGTCGGGGCTGGAGCTGCACGAGGAGCTGATGCGGCGCGGCTCGGCACTGCCGCTGGTGTTCATCACCGGCCACGGCGACGTGCCGATGGCGGTCTCGCGCATGAAGCGGGGAGCACACGACTTCCTCGAAAAGCCGTTCAGCGACACGCAGCTGCGCCGCATCGTGAGCGACTGCCTGGAGCGCGCCGCGGCCGCACAGGCCGACCGGCAAGGCGAACGCGATGCGCTCGAGCGCGTCGATCGGCTCACCGGGCGCGAGCGCCAGGTGCTCGAACTGATCGTGGCCGGCCGGTTGAACAAGCAGATCGCCGACGACCTCGGCATCAGCATCAAGACCGTCGAAGCGCATCGCGCCAACATCATGGACAAGCTGGGCGCACGCACGATGGCCGACCTGATGCGCATCGCCCTCAGGGCCGGCGCGGCACGCGCCGACTGACCGGCCCGTAGCCCGGCGCCACGCGGGCACGCGCCCGCAGGCTGCGGAGCAGTCCCTGGACCGCGGAAGAACCCGTCAGACCGCGGGCGCCGCTCAGGTAGTAGACCTCGGTGCCCACCGGCACGAAGTCGAGCTCGAACCGCAGCGCCGCGGCGCGCAGTCCGAACCCGGCATCGGCCGCGCCGGCTGCCACCGTGGCTGCCACGGCGAAGTGGGTGAACTCTTCCTGTTCGTAGCCCCGGATCTGCCCCGGCTGCAGGCCGCGCTCGACGATCAGGCGATCGAACCAGGTGCGGGTGCCGGCGCCGCGCTGCCGGTTCACGAACCGAAGGCCGGTGCGCGCCAGGTCGGCCACGTCGCGCACCCGCAGCGGATTGCCGCGCGCGACGATCAATCCCTGCTCGCGACGCATCACCGGCTCGACGAACAGGCGCGCGTCGTGAAACACGGGCGGACGCGCGCGCGGCGGCGGCAGCGGCTCGGGCAGGTGGAATCCGGCCAGTTCGGCTTCGCCACGCTCGAGCGCCGCCAGCGCAGGCCCCGAGCCGACGAAGCGCACGTCCACGCGCTGCGCCTCGCTCGGGTCGGCCAGCAGCGCCTGCAGCAGCAGGTCGTGGCTGGCCGCCAGACGCAGCGGCAGCGTGCCGAACCCGTTGAGCGACTCCACCGCGGCACGCAACTTCGCCGCCGGCGCCGCCAGGCGCGCGGCCGATTCGCGCTCGAAGACTGCGCCGGCGCGCGCAAGCGCCGAGCCCGCCGCCGTCAGCCGGCTGCCATGCCCCTTCACGCGCTCCACCAGCGTCACGCCGAGAAGGCGCTCGGCGCGAACCAGCTTGCCCCACGCACCGCGGTACGAGATGCCCAGCGTGCGCGCGGCGGCGCTCACCTGCGGCGTGCTCTCGAGCGCCGCCAGCAGCCGGCCCAGTTCCGAAAGATCGAGTTCGCCTGCCTGCAGCGGCCACGAAACGCGTGTCGAAACATCCATTTGCGATCCCGCCGTATATGCAATGCGTTACCGATTCAATGATATCCCCGGTGCGCTTCCTATACTTGGCGGCGTGTCTACCAGTTCCCTTAGCGATGCGGTCGGACTGCTGCAGGCGTTCGAAGGCAGCGTGCTCGACATCGTCACGCTGTCGTTGCGCGTGAGCCTGAGCGCGGTCGCGCTCGGCATGCTGGTCGGGCTCCCGCTCGGTGCGCTGACCGCGGTGGCGCGCTTCCCGGGCCGTTCCGTCGTGGTGGTGCTGCTGAACAGCTTCATGGCCCTGCCTTCGGTGATCGTCGGCGTGGCGGTTTACCTGCTGCTCTCGCGCAGCGGACCGCTCGGATCGTTCGGGCTTCTGTTCACGCCGTCGGCGATGGTCGTCGCGCAGACCTGTCTGACGCTACCGTTGATCGCGGCGCTCACGCGCCAGATCGTCGAGGATGCCTGGCGCCAGCACGGCGAGACGCTGCGCTCGCTGCGCCTGTCGCTGGCCGCACGCGTGCGCGTGCTGCTGTGGGACTGCCGTTTCTCGGTCGTCGTGGTCATGCTCGCCGGACTCGGGCGCGCCATCTCCGAAGTCGGCGCAGTGATGATCGTCGGCGGCAACATCGATCGCGTCACGCGCACCATGACCACCGCGATCGCACTCGAAACCAGCAAGGGCGACCTTGCGCTGTCACTGGCGCTCGGCATCGTGCTGATGACGCTGGTCCTCACGCTGAACGCGTTCGCCAGCAGCGTGCGCACCGTGGCGATGCGCCGCTACGGCGCCTGAGGAGCCGGCGTCGATGCATCCCGCCACCCCGACGGCCACAGACCCGCTGCTGAGCCTGCGCGCAGTCACCTTCCGCCCCGGAGGGCGCACGATCCTCGACGCGATCGACTTCGACTGGGGCACCGCCGGAATCTGCGCGCTGATCGGCCCGAACGGCGCCGGCAAGTCGGTCCTGCTGCGCACCATTCACGGCCTGCTTGCACCCGACGCGGGCGAGGTCTGCTTCGAGGGTCGCAGCCGACCCGACGGCGATAGCGCATTCGCCGGGCAGGCGCTGGTGTTCCAGCATCCGTCGATGTTTCGCCGCTCGGCGCTGGACAACCTGCTGCTCGTGCCGGCCGCCGGTGTCGCGCGCGACACCCGCCGCGCGCGGGCCATGGCGATGCTCGCGCGCGTGGGCCTGCGCGCGCTGGCCAACGCCCCGGCCCTGAAGTTGTCGGGCGGCGAACGCCAGCGCCTGGCGCTCGCGCGCGCGTGGCTCACCGAGCCGCGCCTGCTGCTGCTCGACGAGCCCACCGCGAGCCTCGATCCATCGGCCACCGAACAGGTCGAGGAACTGATTCGCGACATCCGTGCCAGCGGGTGCCGCGTGCTGATGACCTCGCACAACCTCGGGCAGGTCGCGCGCCTGGCCGACGAGGTCGTGTTCATCCACTGCGGTCGCCTGCTCGAACGGCAGCCGGCCGCGTCCTTCTTCACCAAGCCGCGCACCGACGAGGCGCGCCGATTCCTCCAGGGAGCCCTGCCATGGCAACTATCCATCGCCAGTTGAAACGCATCGCTGGCACACTGCTGCTCGCCGCCGGTCTGGCGGCACCGCCCGTCGCTCACGCCCAGAACGCGATCACCGTCGCCTCGACCACCTCGACCGAGCAGTCGGGACTGTTCCGCCACCTGCTGCCGGCCTTCGAGAAGAAGAGCGGCATCCAGGTCAAGGTCGTCGCCGTGGGTACCGGGCAGGCACTGGACATCGGGCGGCGCGGCGACGCCGACGTCGTGTTCGTGCACGACAGCGCGGCCGAGGAAAAGTTCGTCGCCGAAGGCTTCGCGCTCAAACGACAGGAAGTCATGTACAACGACTTCGTGCTGGTGGGCCCGAAGAGCGACCCGGCGAAGATCAGCGGCGGCAAGGACATCCTGCAGGCGCTCGGGCGCATCGCCGCCGCAGGCGCACCGTTCGCCTCGCGCGGCGACCGCAGCGGCACGCACGCCGCGGAACTGCGCTACTGGAAGGCCGCCGGCGTCGACCTCGAGCCAGCCAAGGGCAAGTGGTACCGCGAGACCGGCTCCGGTATGGGCCCCACGCTGAACACCGCCTCCGGCCTGAACGCCTACGCGCTCACCGACCGCGGCACCTGGCTGTCGTTCAAGAACCGCG
>CAZBTE010000108.1:0-7642 GCA_964494665.1 uncultured Limnobacter sp. | reverse complement strand
AGCTGCACCGCGTTGTAGAGCATCGCGAGGTCGAACACCTCGATCTCGGGCTTGATGTCCAGCTCGAGCATCGTCTTCGCCAACCCTTCCACGAAGTCGGGCGGATTCTCGTAGATGCTGGTCGGGAAATTCACCGACCCGGTGGCGAGCGAGGCCATGTCTGGCCGCAGGCCGAGCATCGCGCCACGCGCAGACTGCTCTCGACCGCGTCCGCCGGTCGAGAACTGGATGATCATGCCGGGGCAGTGCTTGCGCACGCCTTCCTGCACGCGCGCGAAGAGCTCGGGGTCGGAGCTCGGCGACTCGTCCGGCGCGCGCACGTGCACGTGCACCAGCGACGCGCCCGCTTCGAAAGCTTCGTGGGTCGACTCGATCTGCTCCGTGGGCGTCACCGGCAACGCCGGATTGTCCTTCTTGCGCGGCACGGAGCCGGTGATCGCCACCGCGATGATGACGGGCGTGGTCATGTTCGCTTCCTCTTGCGGTTCCGCGCATTCTGCTTCAAGTCGGAAGCGCACGGGCACGTGCACGGGTACGGGCCGGGGATCTGGTTGCCGACGCGCCAACGGAGTATCGTGATCCTCGCCCAGGGAGCCAGTGATGAAGACGCAGCTGCGCACTCGTCTCCAGGAGCTCGAAGCGCTCGCCCGCCAATCGGCCGAGGCGCGCGAACAGGCGCACGCGGCGGCGCGCGAAAACGCCCGCCTGCGCGAAGCGCTCGACGAGCGCAGCCAGCGATTGGGCGAGCTGCTCGAGCAGCAGGCAGCCACGGGCGAGATCCTGCGGGTCATCTCGCGTTCGCCATCCGACGTTCAGTCGGTCTTCGACACGATCATCGTCAATGCCACGCGCTTGTGCGGAGCGGATCTGGCGTTCGTGATGCTTCGCGCGGGCACACGACTGACGCTGGTGGCGCGAGCTCCTTGCACGCCCGAGTTCGCCGACTACCTGGAGAAAGGCTTCGAGATGAACCGGGAGACGACCACGGCCCGCGCGGCGATCGAAGGCAGGCCGGTCCAGATTCTCGACTTCGTGACCGAGCACGATGTCCGGGTCACGGCTGCGCATCTGAGCGAGCAGGTCCACACCGTACTCGCGGTTCCCCTGCTCCGGAACCACGACCTGCTCGGCGTGTTCACGATCTGGCGGCACGAGGTGCGGCCGTTCACGGAGCATCAGATCGCGCTGCTGCAGACCTTTGCCGACCAGGCGGTCATCGCGATCGAGAACGTGCGGCTGTTCAACGAGCTCGACGCGCGCACCGCGCAGCTGGCGAGGTCCGTCGAACAGCTCAGGGCGCTGGGCGAGGTCGGCGACGCGGTCAGCTCGACGCTCGACCTGGAGACGGTGCTGAGCACGATCGTCTCGCGCGCGAACCAGCTCGCCGGCATGGAAGGCGGCGCGATCTACGAGTACGAGGAGGCGCGGCAGGAATTCCGCCTGCGGGCCACCGACCAGATGCCCGACGACCTGGTCGAGGCGCTGCGCTTGGCGCCGATGCACAAGGGGGAAGGCGCGATCGGCCGGCTGGCGGTTACCGGCGAACCGGTGTCCATTCGTGACATCGGCGACGAGGATGCCTACCACAGCCGGGTGCGCGAGGTCCTGCTCGGTTGCGGCTACCGCTCGCTGCTGGCGGTGCCGTTGCTGCGCAACGAGCGCCTGATCGGCGGACTGGTGGTCAGTCGCAGGCGCGCCGGCGGATTCGATGCGCGCGTGATCGACCTGCTGAAGAGTTTCGCGACGCAGTCGGCGCTGGCGATCCAGAACGCGCGGCTGTACCGCCAGGTGGAAGAGAAGAGCCGGCAGATCGAGATCGCGAGCCGGCACAAGAGCGCGTTCCTCACCACCATGTCGCACGAGTTGCGCACACCGCTTAACGCGATCATCGGCTTCACCCGCATCGTGATGCGCCACTCGCACGACCGACTCGAGCCGAAGCAGAACGAGAATCTCGGCAAGATCCTCGCTGGCGGCCAGCACCTGCTGTCGCTGATCGACGCGGTCCTGGACCTCGCCCGGATCGAGGCGGGCCGTGTCGAGCTCGCGCTGGGCGAAATCGCGCTCGAGCCGGTGCTCGAGGAATGCGCGCGCTCGGTCGAACCGCTGGTCAGGAGCGCGGTCATGCTGGAGTCAAGGGTCGAGGACGGGCTGCCGCGGATGCTGGTCGACGCGGGCAAGCTGCGACAGATCCTGATCAACCTGCTCGGCAACGCGGCGAAGTTCACTGCGAGCGGGCGCATCGAGGTCGGCGCGCGCAGGGTGGACGACCGCATCGAGATCGGCGTCGTCGACACCGGGATCGGCATTGCCGCCGACAAACTGGAACAGATCTTCGGAGAGTTCGAGCAACTCTACGCCGGCGTCGGCCACGCGCGAACCGGCACCGGACTGGGACTTGCCATTGCCCGGCGGCTCGCGCGACTGATGGGCGGAGACGTGCGTGTCGCCAGCGTGCCGGGCACCGGATCGACCTTCACCCTGATCCTGCCGATCCGCTACCAGCCAATGACCGTTTGAGCCGGCCACCATGGGCACCGACGCCGCCACAGTCCTGATCGTCGACGACGAGCCCTGGAACGTCGACCTGCTCGAGCAGGAACTCGGCGCCGCAGGGTACCGGACAGTGAGCGCATCAGGCGGCGAAGACGCGCTCGAGATGCTCGCGCAGTCGCATGCCGACCTGGTCCTGCTCGACGTGATGATGCGGGGCATCGACGGCTACGAGACCTGCCGCCGGCTGAAGGCCGGCGAGGCGACCCGCGCGATCCCGGTCATCTTCCTCACCGCGCTGAAGGAATCCTTCGAGAAGACGCGCGCGTTCGCCACGGGCGCGGTCGACTACGTCACCAAGCCGTTCGAGACCGAGGAACTGCTCGCACGCGTCGGCGTTCACATCGCGTTGCGGCGCGAAATCGAGGCGCACCGCAGATCGAAGGCCACCATCCGGCTGCTGGTCGAGGAGGCCCGTGCCGACGGCGATGCGATGATCGGCGAGTCGCAGGCGCTGCGCCACGTGCGCGAGCAGATCGCTCAGGTGGCCGAGACCGACAGCACGGTGCTGATCCAGGGCGAGACGGGCACCGGGAAGGAACTCGTGGCGCGTGCGCTGCATGACCGGAGCGCGCGCCGCGGGCGGCCGCTGATACGGCTGAACTGTGCGGCACTACCCCGCGAGCTGGTCGAAAGCGAGCTGTTCGGACACGAGAAGGGCGCCTTCACGGGGGCAATCCAGCAACGTCGCGGCCGGTTCGAGCTGGCCGACGGCGGCACGCTGTTCCTCGACGAAGTGGGCGACCTGCCTGCGGAAGCGCAGGCGAAGCTGCTGCGGGTGCTGCAGGAGCGCGAGTTCGAGCGGCTGGGCGGCGCGCGCACGTTGCGCGTGGACGTGCGCGTGATTGCGGCGACCAATCGCGCCCTGCAGGCCGAGGTGGCCGCGGGGCGTTTTCGTGCCGACCTCTATTTCCGGCTCAATGTATTCCCGATCGTCCTGCCGCCGCTGCGCGAGCGTCGCGACGACATCCCGCTGCTGCTGCGGCATTGCGCGCAGCGGACCGCGCGCAGGCTCGGGCGCGCGGTCGAGGGCATCGCACCTTCGTTCGTCGCACGCGCATGCGAGCACGACTGGCCCGGCAACGTCCGGGAGCTCGAGAACCTGGTCGAGCGCGCGCTCATCCTGGGCGACGGCGGCTTGCTCGATGCCGGCGAGTTGCTCGCCACGCCCCCAAGTGTGGCGCGCGTGCCGTCGAACAGCGACGGTCTGACCGCGCTGGAGGACATGGAGCGCGCTCACATCCGGGCGATGCTCGAGCGTGCCCACTGGCGAATCGAAGGCGACGACGGTGCTGCGCGCCTGCTCGGCCTGAATCCAAGCACGCTTCGCGGTCGGATGCGCAAGCTCGACATCCGCAGAACGCGCTAGCCGCCGCCGCATGCGGCAGTCCCGCCGGATGCGGCGGGCGACGGCGGCCGGCCTCAGCCGCAACCCATTGATTCATCAGGAGTCTCTTCAGGCACAGCGCTGGCACGGCTCGTGCGCGTCTCCGGTTGCCGGGTGGGAGAACGCCGCCCGGGCCCACTTCAAAGGAGACAGCCATGAGTCGAGTCGCTTCCCACATGCCGCGCCGCTGGAACGCTCCACACGCTTTCGTGCAGGTCGCAGTCGCCGTTGCCATGGGTCTGGCCGGCTCCGGCGCCGCCGCCCAGGTGCGCGCCGCGCCGCCAGCGGCGCCGGTTGCCATGCCCGCCAACGCGGAGGGGCAACTCGAACGGGCATTCTGGGCATGCGATCGCGCAGCCACCAACGCGGCGCTGGACTCGGGTGAGGCAATGACCTGCAGCGTCGTGGCCGAGGAGTTCAAGAAGCGTCGGTTCGGCGGCGATTTCGGCGCGATGCATGCGTGGTGGCAGCGCAGCCGCCTCGCGCAGCGTCGGGCGCTGGAGGCCGCCGATCGCGCAGCGCCCAGCCGCTGAGTCGGTAACGGCCATCGGAGCCGAATGGAATCAGGGCCGGTTCAGCGTGAACTGGCCCTAATCTCGTGTCGTGCGCACACGGAATTCCGGAAGGCCAGCATGCCGAAGAGACGATCACGCGCTTCCCGCGCCCTCGAACGCCACGTACTCGACGTGGCCGTTGCGGCTCCCCAGGTGGTTGCTCACCGGATGATGCGCATCGCGCTGGCCGGCGAGTCGCCATCGGCTCGCGATCGGGCCGAGTTCGAGCGCATGATCGGAGAAAAGCTGATGGCGTTCCACGAAGCGTGGTTTGCGATGTACTGGGCGACGGTGCGCGCCGGCCTGCAGTTCTCGTCGTCGATGCTGCAGGCGATGATGTTCCCGTGGGGGGCCGGCCCATGGGCGGCCCGTGTTCCGTCGCGGGCGACCGCTGCTTCGGGGGCGGCGCTACAAGCCGCCTGGCAGAAAGCGGCCGCCGAGATCGCGGGCGCAGGACTTGCCCCGATCCGCCGGCGGGCGGTCGGCAATGCAAGGCGCCTGGGTCGAAGCACCGGCGCCGCGCGCCGCTGACGCCCGCCGACCGGGAATCGCCGAGAGGATCGGCGCACAATCGGAGCGACCGTTCCTGCCGCTCGCCGGCGCGGGCGGTTGCTCCTCCACTTCGGACAACGAGGTATTCGCCATGATGACACGCACGAACCGTCACGAATCCTGGTGGTCGACGCTCCTCGTCGCCATCGCGCTGATCCTCGCGGCCGCCGGCGTTTCCGCCCAGCAGACGCAGGAGCTCACGTTGAAGCTGAGCGGCGAGGCCGAAGTGCCGCCGGCCAAGACCTCGGCTTCCGGCATCGGCACCATCATCATCGGACCCGAGCGGGCGATCAGCGGCATGATCACCACCAACGGGATGAAGCCGACGATGGCCCATATCCACGAAGGCGCCGAGGGTGCCAATGGCCCGATCGCGATCCCGCTGGTGCGCGACCCCGAGAACAACTGGTCGATCCCCGATCGCACCAGGCTCACCGAGGCGCAGCACGAGGCGCTGATGGCCGGCAGGCTCTACGTGAACGTGCACAGCAACGAGTTCCCAGGCGGCGAGGTGCGCGCCCAGTTGAAGCCCGGGCAGATGAAGCCCTGACCGGAACGCCGACATGTCCGATACCGTGGCCTTCATCGGCCTCGGCGCAATGGGCGCGCCGATGGCCACCAACCTGCTCGCCGCCGGCTTCGTGGTGCGAGCCTTCAACCGCAGCCCCGAGCGTGCCCGTCCGTTTGCCGAACTGGGCGCCGCGGTCTGCGCGTCGATCGCCGAGGCGGTGCGTGGCGCGCGCTTCGTCGTCTCGATCGTCTCCGACGACGAGGCCACGCGCGCGGTGATGCTCGACGAGGCCGGCGTGCTGGCCCATGCCGGGCGCGGTACGCTGGTGATCGACGCGAGCACCAACACGCCGGCGATGGCGCGCGAGGTCGGCCGGGCTGCGGCAGCGCGCGGGCTGGCCTACGTCGACGCGCCGGTCTCGGGCAGCGTGCCGCAGGCGCGCGCGCGGGAGCTGGTCTTCATGGTGGGCGGCGAAGCGGCGGCGTTCGATTCGGCGCGGCCGTTGTTCGACGGCATGGGCCGGATGGCGGTCCACGTCGGCCCGAGCGGCGCCGGCGCGACGATCAAGCTGGTCAACAACATGCTGGCGGGCACGATGACGGCGGCGCTTGCCGAAGCGGTGTCGGTTGCGCAGGCGTCCGGCGTCGATCCGGACGCCGCGCAGGCCATTCTCGGTGAAGGCCCGGTCGCTTCGAGGCTGCTGCGTGCGAAGCTGCCAAAGATGCTGGCGCGCGATTTCTCGGCGCAGTTCCAGCTGGCGCTGATGGAAAAGGACATGCGCTACTTCCTCTCGCTGGCGCAGCAGGCCGACCGCCCGGCGCCGCTGGCGTCGCTGGTACGCAGCCAATACCAGGCGGCGTGCCGGGCCGGACTCGGCGCGCTGGACACCAGCGCGCTCGTCTCGCACCTGAACGGCGAGGCGCCGCAGCGCTGAGACGCCGGACGCGCTGATCAGCGTGGGCGCGCCGCTACTGCCGCACGGCTTCGGTGCCGAGGCGGGCGCGCGCCCGGCCGCCCCCATCGAGCAGGCGGGCAAGCGCGGCGATCACCGCCAGCGTGACCATCACCCGGCCGACCAGCACGATCCACACGTTCGCGCCGAGGGCGACCAGCAGCACGGTGTCCTCGATCAGCGCGTGCGACAGGGACAGCCACGCCAGCGCAAGAAAGCGGGTGCGCGCCGAAAAGGGCCGGCGCTCGGCTTCCTCGATGATGAGCGCGCCGCCGTAAGTCAGCCCGAGCAGGACACCGACGGTGGTCACCGGAGCCGCGCTCGCGTCGAGCCCCGAGACGCGCAGCAGCGGCGCCAGCGCCGCCGTGATGCGGCGTTGCAGGCCGCTGCGCTCGAGCACGTCGAGCACCACCAGCAGGCCGACGATGATCGCGAACGTGATCGCCAGCGAGAACGTAGTGGCCCATGCCCAGCCGAGCAGGCTGCTGTCTCCGGCTTCGGAGGCCAGCGCCGAGCCCAGCAGCCAGTCGAACGACATCGGCTCGGACAGCACGTCGGCCACGCGGCACAGCCAGGCGACCGCCGCGCCGTAGGCGACGGCGACACCGAGACGCAGCGCCGCGGTGAAGCCGAAGCTGCCGCCGGCGCGGCGCACGATCGCCTGTTCGACCGGCAGCGCGTGTGCGAACAGCACCATCGCGCACAACGCGCTGAACTGCGCGGCGCTCAACTCCAGCGTCGGCGCCAGGCCCACCAGCGCGGCGATCGCGCCATACACGCCGACGAAGACCCCGGCGATCCAGATCAGGCCTGCTTCGGGCGGCAAGCCGATCCACGCCATTGCCGGGGCGATCGCAGCGCCGAGCGCATCGATCCACCCGAGGCGCTTGCCGACCTCGACTGCGACCATCACCGGCAGCATCACCTTGACGAGCGCGAAGAACAGCCGCCGGCTGCGCTGCAGCAGGCCGATCAGGTAGGAGGGCAACTGGGGCTCCGGCGAACGAATCGGAGCCGAAGCATACCGGGTCGGAGGCGCGGAGCATCGTCCGTGCGAGCAAAGGTGCGGGCCGCCCGCCTGAGAGCGAGCAAAGGTGCGGGCCGCCCGCCGGGGGCGCTTCGGTGCTTGCCCC
>CAZBTE010000107.1:0-7653 GCA_964494665.1 uncultured Limnobacter sp. | reverse complement strand
ATGCCCCTCGATGCCGAACGACTCGAGCCGCGCGGCGACCAGCGCCGCGGTGCGCGTCTCCTCGCATCCGCGCTCGGGGTGCTGGTGGATGTCGCGCCGCCACTCGGTGAGCTCGGCGTGGTGTTCGGACAGCCGTCGGACGGTCGCGTGCATCTGGATTGTCGCGGCGCGCGTGGCAGAATCTTCAATGGTACCGGGGTCCGGACACGAGGAGGCGCCGATGAACCTTGCGCACTGGCTCGAACGAGCCGCCGCGGTATTCGGAGACCGGCCCGCCATCGCGAGCGGCCGCAGCGTGGTGTGCAGCTACCGCGGTTTCGCCGCCCGCGCCGCGCGCGGCGCGGGCTGGCTGCACGCACAGGGATTGGTGCCCGGCGACCGGGTCGGATTCTTCCTCGGCAACGCCCCCGACTACCTGCAGCTGCTGTGGAGCGCCTGGTGGGCGGGGCTGGTGGCGGTGCCGATCAATGCGAAGCTGCACGGGCGCGAGGCGGCGTACATCCTGTCGGACTGCGCGGCCACGATGTGCTTCGTGAACGCGAGCCACGCCGACGAGCTGACCGGGCACGTGCCCGGCGCGTGCAGGCTGATCGACGACCACCGCTTCCTCGAAGGTGCGACGGCGCCCGCGGCCATCGCGCCGCGCGAGGAGGACGACGACGCCTGGCTCTTTTACACCAGCGGCACCACCGGCCAGCCCAAGGGCGTGCGCCTGACGATGCGCAACCTGCGCTGGATGACGATGGCCTACCTCGCCGAGGTGCAGCCGGTGGCCCCGGGCGATGCGATGCTGCACCCGGCGCCGCTGTCGCACGGAAGCGGCTTGTATCACCTGCCCTACGTGCTGAATGGCGGCATCAACGTGCTGCCCGAATCGGGCGGCTTCGACGGCGCCGAGATCGCCGCGCTGGCCGCGCACTGGCGCAACGCGTCGCTGTTCGCGGCGCCGACGATGGTGCGCCGCCTGGTGGCCTGGGCGCGCACGCAGCCGGCACCGCCGGAAGGGCTGGCCACCGTCGTGTACGGCGGCGGGCCGATGTACCTGGCCGACGTCGAGCAGGCACGCGCGGCGCTCGGGCCGCACCTGGCGCAGATCTACGGCCAGGGCGAATCGCCGATGACGATCACCGTGCTGCCGAAGCACGTGATCGAGGACCACTCGCACCCGCGCCATCGCGAGCGCCTTGCCTCGGTCGGCTATGCGCAGCCGATGGTCGAGGTGTCGATCCGCGCGGCCGACGGCACCGAGTTGCCCGTCGGCGAGGCCGGCGAGGTGTGCGTGCGCGGCGACGTGGTGATGAAGGGCTACTGGAACCAGCCGCACGCCACCGAAGAGGCATTGCGCGGCGGCTGGCTGCACACCGGCGACGTCGGGCGGCTCGATGCCGACGGGTTCCTCACGCTGCTGGATCGCAGCAAGGACCTGATCATCAGCGGCGGCAGCAACGTCTATCCGCGCGAGGTCGAGGAGGCGCTGCTGCGCCATCCGGCGGTGGCCGAGGTGAGCGTGATCGGCGCGCCCGATGCCGAGTGGGGCGAGATCGTGGTCGCCTACGTGGTCGCTCACGCGCCGGTGGGCGAGAACGAGCTCGACAGTCACTGCCTCGATCACATCGCGCGCTTCAAGCGGCCGCGGCGCTACCGCTTCGTCGAAGCGCTGCCGAAGAACCACTACGGCAAGGTGCTGAAGACCGAACTGCGCCAGCAGGAGCGCGGCGCGGACTGAGAAGCCGGGCGGCGCGCCGGCTGCCGCGCCGTCAGCCGACGTGTTGCGCGAGGAACTGCAGCGTGCGGCTGCGCGCGAGTTCCGACGACCTGGCGTCGAACGAGGCGCGCCGGTCGCAGTTGAAGCCGTGCCCGGCGTCGTAGAAATGGCCGATCACCTCGGGGTGCGCGGCCAGCAGCGCGCGCGCCTGTTCGGGCGACGGCGACTTGTCGTGTTCGCCGAAATGGCACGTCACCGGGCACTTCGGCGTCGCCTCGATGAAGTCGTACATGTTGCCGCCGTAGTAGGGAACGGCGCAGGCCAGGCCGGCCAGGTGCGCGGCCGCCAGCCAGGCGATCGTGCCGCCCCAGCAGTAGCCGATCACCCCCACCTGTCCGGCCTGCTGGCCGTGCGCCACCGCCGCGGCGATGTCCTTGAGCGCGTCGTCGAAATCGATCTGCCTCTTGATGGCCATCCCGGCCTGGATCTCGTCGGGCGTGTAGCCGGTGTCGTACTTGCGCTGCACCCGGTCGAACAGTGCCGGCGCGATCGCGAGGTAGCCGTCGGCTGCATAGCCGTCGGCCACCGAGCGGATGTGGCCGTTGACGCCGAAGATTTCCGGGGCAATGACCACGGCCCCGCGCGCCTTGCCTGCGGGGGCGGCCACCCAGGCCGCGAAGTGGTGGCCGTCGGCGGCCGCAAGTTCGACGAACTCGCCCATGGCGCTCTCCTGAAGGCCTAGAACAGTACCGAGCTGAGGCGGCGGCGCCACTCCGAAACCAGCTCGGGTTGTGCCGAGGCCAGCCCGAAAATCTCGATCATCGTCTTGCGGCCGATGTCTTCGCCGAAGGTGCGATCGCGGCGCACGATCTCGAGCAACTGCTCGAGCGCCGGCGCCCACGCCTTCTGGCCCATGTAGTGCTTCGCCAGTTCGAGCCGCGCCTGGAGGTCGTTGCCGTCCTGGGCCACGCGCGTGGCCAGTTCGACCGGTGGCGGCTGCTGCGCTTCGGCGAGATGGCGGTGCACGCGTTCGATGAGCTCCAGGACTTGCGGATCGTTGCGCGCCTCGGCCGACACCTGCACCAGCTGCGCCTGCGCGGCGCCGGGATCGTCGTCCTGCAGCAGCACCTGTGCGTACATCAGCCGCGCGTCGTCGTTGGCCGGATCGCTGGCGAGCGCCTTCCTGAGGTGCTCGCTCGCGGCCGCCGTGTCGCCGCGCTCGAGCGCCTGCATCGCCTGCTCGACCTCGATGTCGCCCGGATTGGGGAGCAGCCGGTCGATGAACTCGCGCAACTTGCCCTCGGGCAACGCGCCCTGGAACTGGTCGACCGGCTGGCCGCCCACGAAGCCGAACACGGTGGGGATCGAGCGGATGCGGAAGTGCTGCGCCAGCTCGGGCTGGGCGTCGGTGTCGACCTTCACCAGCCTGAAGCGGCCGCCGTACTGCTGCTCGAGCTTCTCGAGCATCGGGCCGAGCGTCTTGCAGGGACCGCACCACGGCGCCCAGAAGTCGAGCACCACGGGGGTCTCCAACGACGCATCGATGACGTCGGCCTTGAACCGTTCGAGGGTGGTGTCGATCATTTCGGTACGCTGGGAACAGTTATTCTTGGTAGTGGGCGCTTACTGTGAGACGCGGGTCGTGCCCCGTGCCGGATCGGTGACGATGCGTACCCGTTGGCCCGGCGAGAAGGTTTCGCCACCCGCCTCCTGCACGACCGCGAACGTGCGTCCGGCATCGGTGCGCACGGTGATCTCCAGCGCGGGGCGGTTGCTCAGCGACTGCTCGGCGTGGCTGCCGACCACGCCGCCGGCGACCGCGCCCAGCACGCTGCCGATGATCTGGCCGCGCCCCTTCCCGATGTTGGAACCGGCCACGCCACCGACGACCGCGCCGGCACCGGTGCCGACCCCGGTCTGCTGGTCACGCTCGAGTCGCACCTCGCGGATCGCCTGGATGACGCCGGTCTGCACCTCCATCGGCCGGCGCGCCTCGCTGGCCGTGTAGGTGTGGCCGGAGCGAGACGGAGCCGCGCATCCGGCCAGCGTCACGGCGCCGACGGCGAGTGCCAGCGCAGCGAGAGTCCTGCTTCGAACCATGGTGCTTGCTCCTGATGGGGAATGCTGAATCGCTTCATTATCGCAGTTGCACCGCCGTGGGCATCGGCGTCGCGACGAGCGGCATCGATTGCTCCGGCGCGCCGGCGAGCAGCAGCGCCAGAACGAGGCCGATGGGAGCGGCCGCCTTCACGACGGCGACGACGAGTTGCGCGCGCAGCTCGCGCTCGCGCAGGAATGACTGGATGCGGGTGAACATGGGAACCTCCGGACGCGTGACGGGAACACACGACGAAGCACCCGCCGGCAGGCCGGCGGCGCGAGCTATCGTGTGCAGGAAGACGGCGATGACGGCGCCGCTAACGTCCGACGTCTATCGGGCGGAGGAACGCAAGGAGGATCGAATCGACCAGGCGCCTTGCGTTGCCTCCGCGCAGCTGGGCACGGATTGACATGGGGACACCTTTGTGGAAAGCATCGCTTGTGCGATGATGTTGCAATGATACCACAATCAACGCGGGTATGGAGTCTGCCGTGTGGCCGGTGCCATCGTCGGTGAGCATCCTCGTGCTCGATTCGGCCGGAACGCCGCGCCGATGGATCGGCGTGGAGGACGCGGTCGGGTACTACTACAAGAGCCAGGTCGCCTGGGACCTCGGCGAGCACGCGTTCACGCTGCGCGGGGGCACCTGCCGCGCCACCGGTGAGCGCTCGTCGCTCACGCTGCGCTCGATCGTCGCGGTGCGCGGCGATTCATCGCGGCGCGCGCGCTTCGAGCACACGCCCGCCCTCACCCGCGAGATGCTGTTCGCGCGCGACCGCTTCGTCTGCGCCTACTGCGGCACGCGCCACCGCCCCTCGGAGCTCACTGCCGAACACGTGCAACCGCAGAGCAAGGGCGGGCGCGACACCTGGACCAACCTGGTCAGCGCCTGCAAGCCGTGCAACCTGCGCAAGGGCAACCGCACGCCCGAGCAGGCACGCATGCCGCTGCTGTACGTGCCGTACGTGCCGAGCCTTCACGAGGCGTTCATCCTGCGCAATCGCCGCATCCTGGCCGACCAGATGGAGTTCCTGATGGCGGGCGTGCCGCCGAGCTCGCGGCTGCACGCGATCGACGCTGCGCTCTCCGCCTGAGGGCGCGCCGCGGCGTTCAGTGGCTCGCGGCCAACAGTCGCCGCGCGATGCGTTCCAGCCGGGTGTCGCGCACGCCGTGCGCGGCCAGTGCGCGCCACGTGTTGATCGCGTAGTCGCGATTGGCGCCGCGCTGGCCGGCGCAGCAGCCGAGCCGCTTCAGGATCTCGTCGTCGCCCAGCCGTTGATAGGCGGGTCGCTCGCGATCGGCCTGGAAGGCCAGCGCGTCGACCCGTTCGCCATTTGGCAGGCGCACCTCGATCACCACCGGCAGGTAGACGCGGTCGTTCCAGTCGGGAATCTCGCGTTCGTACAGGCGCCGGATTGCCTCGTCGCGGCTGGCCGCGTTCAGCCGGTAGGCCACGCCGATGCAGCTGCCGCCGCGATCCAGGCCGAGCACCAGGCCGGGCTGCGTCGGCGTGCCGCGATAGATCGTCGAGCGGATGCAGAACGAACGGTGATAGCCGTGCACCCGCCCGAGCTCGGCGCGTTCGAACTCGATCTCCGGATTCCAGATCAACGATCCGTAGCCGAATACCCAGTCGACGAACACCGATGTCGGATGCATGCACACCATGGGCGCAAGGATAGCGTCAGCGCGGGCGCACCACGCACGCTGCCGCCACGCGGAGGCGCCCGGCCGATCAGCGCACCACCACGTCGAGCGCGCCCAGGCCGGCGATCTCGCCGTGCATGCGGTCGCCTCGCGCGACCGCGGCCACGCCTTCGGGCGTGCCGGTCATGATCAGGTCGCCGGGGGCGAGATCCCAGGCGGCCGACAGGTGCGCGATCACCTCGTTGACGCTCCAGATCAGCCTGGACACGTCGCTCTTCTGTCGCGTCGTGTCGTTGACGGCGAGCGCGATGGCGCCTGCCGTGACCTCGCCGCATCGAGTGATCGGCGTGACCGGCCCGATCGGCGCGGACTGGTCGAAGCCCTTGCCGATGCACCACGGCCGGCCCTGCTTCTTCATGTCGCTCTGCAGGTCGCGCCGCGTCATGTCGAGGCCGACCGCGTAGCCGTAGATGTGCTGCGCCGCGTCGGCGGCGGCGATGTTGCGTCCGCCCTTGCCGATCGCCACCACCAGCTCGATCTCGTGGTGCAGGTCCTTCGTGAGCGGCGGATAGCTGATCTCGCCGACGCTGCCGGCGGGCACCGCGACCACCGCGTCGGCGGGCTTGAGGAAGAAGAACGGCGGCTCGCGGCCGGTGAAGCCCATTTCCTTCGCGTGCGCCTCGTAGTTGCGCCCCACGCAGTAGACGCGATGCACGGGAAAGCGGTCGTCGCTGCCGACGACCGGCAGCGATACGGTTTCTGGGGCGGGGACGACGTAGGCCACGGCTGTTCTCCGACGAGTGAAAGGGCGCTACCGATTGCGCGGATCGCCAGACGCGAAGGTGCGGCGCGACGCCGCACCGTCGCTCAGCCGATCCGCTCCTCGCGCAGCAGGCCGAGCGCCGCGTGGATCGGCCGATCCGAGAAGCTGAACAGTACCGCATCCTGCTCGGCCGAAAGCCGGCAGCGGTGCCACGAGGGCACGACGAAGTGGTCGCGCGGACCGAACTCGAACACCGTGCGCTCGGGCGCGCCGTCGACCTCGCGTTCGACGACGGCCTGGCCGTGGCCCTCCACGACACTGAACACCGCGCCGTCGGTCTGGCGCCATGCCTTGCCCTGGAAGCCGGCCGGCAGCAACTGCAGGAACGCGGCGATGGTGGGCATCGGCCAGCCACCGGTGGCCGGGTTCACGTAGCGGAGCTTCACGCCGTCCCACGGGTCGATCGGCGCGTCGCGCCGCAGGCGCGCCAGCGCGTCGCGCGAGCGCTCGTACGGGTAGGCGAACAGCGGCGACGTGAGACCGTGCGGATCGGCGTGCGGGTCGTGTGCCATCGGCGCCATGTTGGTGCCGAAGCGCGCGAAGTTGCTGCCCTCGCCGCGCAGGACCGGTTGCTGTGCCGCACCGAAATTCTCGGCGAAGCCGGCATCGAGCATGCGTACCGTCGGGATGTCGAGCCCGTCGAGCCAGACCACCGGCTCGCTCGCCTCGTTGCCGTGGTCGTGCCAGGTCCAGCTCGGCGTGATGATGAAGTCGCCCGGGTGCATCGTGGTGCGCTCGCCGTTCACCGCGGTGAAAGCGCCCGCGCCTTCTACGATGAAGCGCAGCGCGGTCTGCGTGTGGCGGTGGCTGGGCGCGACCTCGCCGGGCAGGATCAGCTGCAGCCCCGCGTACAGTGACTGCGTGATCGCCGACTGGCCGCGCAGTCCCGGATTCTCGAGGATCAGCACGCGGCGCACCGCCTCTTCGGCGGTGATCAGCTCGCCCGAGCGCATCAGGAACGGGCGCACGGCGTCGTAACGCCACAGCGCCGGCACGCACGGCGAGCGCGGATGCGGCGGCACCAGCGCGTGCAGCGACTCCCACAGCGGAGTGAGGTGGGCCGGGGCCATGTCGGCATACAGCCGCGCGCGTGCGGCGGCGCGTTGTGTCGCCGGTTCGTCGATGCGGTTCAAGGCGGCCTCCGTCCGGGTCCCTGCCGTCAGGCGAGCGCCGCCTGCGGGTCGACGCCCTGGTACAGCCACTGCAGGCCGGCGAAGCCGGCGCTCTCGTTGCCGGACTGGAACATCTGGTTGCGCAGCTCGCGCGTCACGCCCGAGGCGTGATAGATGTCGCCGTAGAAGCGCGCGGTGAGCTGCACGCGACCGGTGCGCAGGTAGCGCGCGCGCTGGTAATCCTGGAAGGCGGCAACGAAATCGC
>CAZBTE010000106.1:0-7661 GCA_964494665.1 uncultured Limnobacter sp. | reverse complement strand
GTCACGCTGGCGGCCGACCAGACCGCCGGGACCGGTACGGCCGGCAGGGCGCCGTGACGCACGGTCGGCGCCGCGCAGCCGGCCAGCGCCGCCGCGATGGCGGCCGCGGCGACGGCGCGCGCGGCGCGGGCGGCGGCGCGGGCACTGGCCACGGCGGTGGCGCGCGCGGCGACGTCCGGAACCAGGAGGCGAACGGGGTTGCGGCTCATGGGACGGGCATTTTGCCCGCCCCGTTTGTAAAGGATCTTGCGTCCGGGGCAACGTTTTGTAAATCGGCCCGGATCCGTTAGCGATCCGTTAGCCCGCGAGCCCGACGATTCGTGCCACGGACGCACGGCATTTCGCCCCACGCGCCGCAACAGTCCAACTGGCAACCTTTCGAGGAGAATCACCATGAAGACCGCCACCGCCCTGTGCATCGTGCTGGCCGGCGCCGCTTTCGTCGCGCTGCGTCCCGCGGCCGCCTGCCCGAACGTGGCCGAGATCGGCCCGACCGCGTCGGTCGCCGCCGCGACGGCATCCGCGCAGCCCGCTTCCAGATACCCGATCCCCGGCTTCGACCAGATGCTCGCGGCGCGCGAGCCGGCCCCGTCGGCGCACGTATCGACCGCGCACCGCGACGTGCTGCTGCCGTACTTCCAGGCGATGCTGTGGAGCAAACCCGTGGCCGACCGCACGCCGCCCGTCGCGCACGCGCAAGTGGCACGCACCGGAGTCACGCAATGACCTACGCATTGCCCGTCTTCGTTCACGCGGTGGCGGCAGCGGCGCTCGGCGTCGCGCTCGCGGCGATCTGGCTCGCCGACGAGCGCGCGCGCCGCACGCTCGACGCGGAGCGCTTCGTGCGGGCGCGCCGGCGCGTGGCGCGGTTCGAGCGGCTGGTGGTACCGGCCGTGCTCGTCCTGCTGGCCACCGGCGTTTGGCTGGTGTGGCACTTCTACGGGTCGGGCGGCGTCATGCGCTCGCCCTGGCTCGCCGGCATGGTGGCCCTGTTCGCGCTGCAGTCGACCTGGGCCCGCGCCGTCACGGTGCCGCACGCCGCCCGGCTCGAGCGCCTCGCAGCCGAGGCGCTCGAGACCGGACGGGTGACACCGGCGCTGGCCGCTGCCAGGACCGAGCCCGTCCCGACCTTCGGGCATTTCGTCGAGCTGCCGGTGTACCTGCTGATCGTGGCGTTGGGCCTGCTGAAGCCGGTGACCTGGGCCCCGGTCGTCGCTGGCATCGCGGCCGTGCTGGTCGCGGCCGCACTGGCTACGTTCGTCACGCAGCCGCTGCCGCGCCGCGAATCCGCCGGACTCGACACTTCGCTGAGCTAGGGATCCGATGGGCGCCCGGCGCATCGGCGCGCGCCCATCCCTACGCCGCGGCGCCCAACTCCTTCAGCAGCGCTTCGGTCGACGCCGAAGGCCGCAGCCGCAGGGTGGCGCCGAGCACGTCCCGGCAGCGCCGATAGACCGACGCGACCTCGGCGACGCGGCCGAGCCGGGCGTGGCAGCGCATCAGCTCCTGGTAGAACGCCTCGACCGTGCCGTCGACCTGCAGCGCCCGCTCGAGGCTGGCGATCGCCTCGGCCCAGCAGGCGGCTGCGAGCTGCCGGCGCACGACGGCGGCGGTCACGCGCACGAAACGCGCGCGCAACCGCTCGCGCGCCGCGATCGCCCACGAAGCCTCGTCGTCGCCGAGGAAGCCGCCGCGGTACAGTTGCATCGCGCGCTGCAGGTCGTCGGGATCGCCCGCCTCGGGGTCGACTGACTCGAACGCCCAGGCGTCGACCCAGCACAGGCGCGGGTTCAGGCTGAGTCGCCCTTCCTGCAACAGCAGCGCGTCACGCTGGCCGAGCAGCTTGCGCAGCCGCTGCAGCGTCGTGACGAATGCGTTGTGCGCGTCGTCGCCCTCCGCGTCGGGCCACAGCGCCTCGGTGAGCAGGGCCTCGCTCACGCCGTGCCCGCCGAGCGCCACCAGTGCCTTCAGCAGCTCGAGCGGCCGCTTCTGCACCTTGCCGGTGAAGCGCAACGGCTCGTCGTCGAGCTCGATCCCGAAGCCGCCGAGGGTACGCACCCGCACCGGCCACGGCCACGCCTCGAGCCGCGCCGACGGCTCGTCGGGTTGCAGCGCGCGCAGCCGGATCAGCTCGCGCAGGAACGCCGGCTCGATCGCGTGTTCGAGCGCGACGCGGCACAGGTGCGCCATCACGGTGTCGCGCCACCACGCTGCGTTGCGAAAGCCCTGTTCGCGCATCACCGCGAACATCGCGGCGATCGCTTCGCGCTGCGCGCCGGCGTCGCCGCGGGCTTCGGCGAACTGCGCCTCGAGCTCGTGGATGTAGTAGAAAGCGTTGCTGCATCCCAGCTCGGTCGCGACGCGCCTGGCGGCCTGCAGTTCGCGCTGCGCGCCCGCCTCGTCGCCGGACAGGAACAGCGCGTGCGCAAGCGCCGGTCGCGCGTAGACCTCTCCCCAGATCACGCCGGCGTCGATCGTGCACGCGAGTGCCGCGTTCGCGTTCTCGAGCATGTCGCGGACGTCGGCGCGATGCGCGGCTTCCTGGAACGCGAAGAAGTGGTACTGCACGCCATCGAGCCGGCGCTCGCCGGTGATGCTCGCGCGCATGCGCTGAAGGAAGGCGCGCGCCTGCTCCAGGTCGCCGGAGGTCGCGGCGGCGATGACGCCCTGCCCCACCAGCATGAAGTCCCACACGTGCGCGCCGGTCTGTTCGGCCAGCGCCAGGCCGCGCTCGACCGCAGCCAGCGCGCCGGCGTTGTCCGCGTTCATCCAGTGCGAGATCCCGAGAATGCCCTCCCACGCGAGGCGCACGAAGGGGCCGATCTTCCTGGCGCTGGCGAACGGCTCGAGGCGCCTGACCAGCTCGTTGGCGCGCGCCATGTTGCCGGTCCACCAGTGGTAGTACAGGACCAGGTGCGTGGCCGCGTTCATCCGCAGCGATGCGTCGATGTCCTGCAGGACCAGCGCGTCGAGGCGGGCGATCCACGAAGGAAGCGAGGCGTGCTGCGGCCGCCGGTACATCAGGATCGCGGCGATCGCCGCGACCACGCGCACCTCGACTTCGAGCGAAGGGAAGTCCGGATGCCTTGCGCGCAACGCGTCCAACTCGTCGATCCAGCGGTCGGCCGGGTGGTAGTCGCTCCACGCATAGTTGAAGGTGTCGACGATGCCCGCCCACGCGAGGTACTCGCCCTTCGGACTGCCCGTCGCGCAGAAGCCTCCGTAGGCCGAGGCGAGCAACTCGCGCGCGCCGGCCGGGTCGAACGCCAGCCGGCACATGCCGAGGAAGTAGTCGAGCCAGGGCACCGCTTCACGCTGCGGCGCAGGGATGTCGAGGATCCACTCCGTCAGCGTCGCGAAGCGCCCGTCGCCGATCAGGGTCGGCGCCTGGTGCAGCACCAGCGCAATCACTTCGGTCCAGTCGCCCGCCTCGCGCAGCAGCGCGATGCTCGCCGCCACGTCGCCTTCCGCCGCCAGCAGCGATGCCGCGTGCCGCTTGGCGGCGACCAGCGCCTCGGCCGACAGCTGCCTGCGCCCCTGGTCGAGCAGGAACTGGCGGAACAGCGGGTGGTACTCGTACGAGGCGCCGCGCCCGGAGGGCGTGCGGCGCACGATGAAGAAGTTGCGCCGGTCGAGTTCGTCGAGCACCTCGGCCGCATCGTCCTGCCCGGTCAGCGTGGCCGCGGAAGCCGGCGTGATCGTCTGCAGCAGCGCCGTCGTCACCAGGAACCGCTGCAGGCGCGGCTCGCTGCGCGCCAGCAGCTCGCCGGCGAAGTAGTCGAAAACGAGCGGATCGCCGGGTGCGACTGCGCCGCAGGCGGGCCCGACCGATCCGCGCTCGAGCATCAGCACGAGACCGGCGAGCCAGCCTTGCGTGCGCTCGTGCAGCCGGGACAACTGCACCGCGTCGGGAGCGCTGTCCGGAAACCGGTGCTGCGCCACCTGCACGCTCTCGTCGACATTCAGGCGCAGCGCCTCGCGGTCCAGCAGCGTGAAGTTCTCCTGCGTGCGCAGCCGCGTCAGCAGCGGCGGCGGCTCGACGCGGCTGATGGCGATCACGGTCATTTCCGGCGGCACCTCGGCCAGTCCTTCGCGCAGCGCCATGTGCAGCGGCGCGTCCGGCGGGACCTCGTGATAGTCGTCCAGCACGAGCAGCGGCGCGCCGCGCACCTGCCTGAAGAAGCCGCGAAACCAGTTGCGCGCGAATCCCGGCAGGCCGCCCAGGTACTCGGCGGTGAAGGCGGGCAGCGGTTCCGGCTTGCGGCCAGGCTGCGCCTGCGCGGCCAGGCCGAGGTAGTGGAAGAACGACGCGACGTCGGCGTCGGCTGCGTCGACGCGGTACCAGACGGCCCGAAGACGGCGCGCCTGGAGGTAGCTGGCGACCAGCGTCGTCTTGCCCGAGCCGGCCGGCGCGGCGATCCACACGATGCCGCCGCCGCGGCGCGCCTCGTCGAGGCGATCGAAGAGCCGGCGCCTGGGCCAGGCACGGCTTGGCTGGGGCGCGGCCAGCTTGGCCAGCGCGAGCGGTCGCCGACCCGCCTCGATCTGCATGATCCGCACAGCATAAGCATTGCGCTTCTGTCAGACAACATGCCGCTTCGGCCCACGCCGTTTATGATGACGCGGCCCTTACACCTTCGGCGTCGCACGTGACGCCACTGGAGCGCAGCATGACGTGGATCGTCGCCCTGGTCGTTCTCGCGCTGGTCGGCTATGGCATTGCCCTCTACAACCGCCTGGTGCGCGCGCGCCAGATGGCCGAGGAAGGCTGGAGCGGCATCGACGTGCAACTGAAGCGCCGCGCCGACCTGGTTCCGAACCTGGTCGAAACCGTGCAGGGTTACGCGACGCACGAGCGCGAGCTGCTGCAGCGGGTCACCGAGGCACGCAACCAGGCGCGGGCGGTGCCTCCCGACGACGTGGCCGGGCGCGCACAGGCCGAGGGCCTGCTGAGCGGCGCACTCGGCCGGCTGCTGGCGATCGTCGAGAACTATCCCGACCTGAAGGCGAACCAGAACTTCCTGCAACTGCAGGATCAGCTGGCCGGGCTGGAAGGCGAGATCCAGATGGCGCGCCGCTACTACAACGGCGCCACGCGCGACCTCAACGTGCTGGTCGAGTCGTTCCCGAGCAACCTGGTGGCCGGCGCGACGGGTTTCGCCAAGCGGGCGTTCTTCGAGACCGACGAGGCATCGCGCGCGGTGCCGGACGTGTCGTTCCAGCGCTGACGCGGACACGGCCACGGGCATGGATCGCCGGCGCTCGCGCTCGCGCGCATCGGCGCTCGCGGCGCGCCTGCTCGCCTGCGCGCGCGCCGGCTTCGTCTCGCTGGCCAGCTTCGTGGCGCTGGCCGGCTTTGCGGGGCCGGCGCATGCCGACGAGGCGATCGAGCGCTTCGAGTCGCTGATCGAAGTGCGCGCCGACGGCGACCTCGCCGTCACCGAGACCGTGGTCGTGCGCGCCGAAGGCGTGCAGATCCGCCGCGGCATCTTCCGCGATTTCCCGCTGCGCTTCCGCGACGCGCAGGGGCAGCTGCGCGAAGTCACCTTCGAGCTGCTCGACGTGACGCGCGACGGGCAACCCGAGCCGCACTTCACGCGCCGCAACGACGGCGGCGTGCGCATCTACGCCGGCGCCGAAGACGTGCTGCTGAGCCCGGGGCGCTACGCGTACCGCTTCCGCTACGTGACCGGCCGCCAGCTGCGCCGCCTGCCCGATCACCTGGAGCTCTACTGGAACGTGACCGGCAACGAATGGGCGTTTCCGATCCAGGCCGCGAGCGCGACGATCCGCCTGCCCGGCAATGCGCCGCCGGTGCGCTGGACCGCCTATACCGGCCGCTTCGGCGAGCGCGGCAGCGACTTCCGGGCCGACCTGCAGGCCGACGGCTCGCTCGGCTTCGCGACCACGCGCACGCTGCGGGCGGGCGAGGGCCTGACCGTGGTCGCCGAGATTCCGGCCGGCGCGGTGGCCGCGCCGACGCAGGCGCAGCAGTTGCGCTACGCGCTGCTGGACCATCGCCGCTACCTGCTGGGCGGGCTCGGGCTGCTCGGCGTGCTCGCCTTCTACCTGACCGCGTGGCGCGCGGTCGGCCGCGATCCGCCCAAGGGCACGATCATCCCGCTGTTCCACCCGCCCGAGGGCATCTCGCCGGCGCTGGCCGGCTACATCCGCAACTGGGGGTGGCAGGGCGGGTGGCGCGAGTTCACCGCCGCCGCGGTCTCGCTCGCGGTGAAGGGGCTGGTGGTGTTCGACGATCGCGACGACGTGCTGACGCTGACGCGCACTGCACGCGCCGCCGACGCGTTGCCGACGGGCGAGCGCGCGCTGCTCGCGTGGGTCGACGAGCGCGGCGGCACGGCGCGCATCGAACGCGCCAGCGGCGAGAGCCTGGTGGCCGCACTCGGCCGGTTCAGGTCGGCGATCGAACAGGACAACCGCAACCGGTTCTTCCGGCGCAACCTCGGCCACTTCGGTGCCGGCGTCGCGCTGACCGTGCTGGCGGTGGCCGGCACGCTCGCGTTCGGCAATCTGGGCGACGACGAGATCGGCCTGCTGGTCGGCACGGTGGTGGTCGGCGTGTTCGTGGGCGTGTTCGTCGTGCGCACCGTGCGCGCGTTGCTGAAGGCGCGCGGCCTGCGCCGCATCGTCGCGGCCGCGATCCACGTGGCGGTGATCCTTTTCATCGGAGCGATGATGACGACCGCGCTGGTCGAGCTCGGCCCTTCGCTCGACGACTTCTCCCGCAGCATGCTCCGGACGGTTCTCGAGAACGGCCTTCCGCTCGCACCGGTCGGCGGGCTCGCGCTGCTCAACGGGCTGTTCTACTACCTCCTGCGCGCGCCCACTGCCGCGGGGCGTCCGGTGATGGACCGCATCGAGGGGCTCGAGATGTACCTGCGCACCGCCGAGAGCGCGCGGATGAACATGGCCGGTGCGCCGGAGCTCACCACCGAGCGCTTCGAGCGCCTGCTGCCATACGCGATCGCGCTGGAGGCCGAGAAACCGTGGTCCGAGGCGTTCGAGGCCGCGTTCGCGCGCGCGCATCCGGGCGAGGACGTGCGCGACGCCTACCGGCCCGCCTGGCACGGCGGCAGCGGCTGGTCGGGGCGCAGCTTCGGAAGCTCGGTCGCGGGCGCGGTCGCGGCCGCCGAAGCCTCGTTCGCCAGCGCGACGCCCGCCCCTTCGTCGTCGTCGTCGGGCTTCGGAGGCGGTGGCGGATCGGGCGGCGGCGGAGGAGGAGGCGGCGGCGGCGGATGGTGAGCGTCGCGGGCCGCTTCAGCGCTCGTCGACCAGTCGCGCCAGCAGCGCGCGCACGCGCACCGGATCGTCGCTGTAGAGCAGCCGCGTCACCTTCGACGACAGGCGCGACACCTCGGCGTCGAGGATCTCCTGCTTGACCCGCAGCAGGCTCGCCGGGTGCATCGAGAACTCGGTCAGGCCCATGCCGAGCAGCAGCCGCGTGGCGGCCCAGTCGCCGGCCATCTCGCCGCACACCGCCACCGGCGTGCCGGCCTTGCGCGCGGCACGGATCGTCATGCCGATCAGCCTGAGCACGGCCGGATGGAACGGCTCGTACAGCGCGGCGACGTCGTGGTCGGAGCGATCGATCGCCAGCGTGTACTGGATCAGGTCGTTGGTGCCGATCGACAGGAAGTCGA
>CAZBTE010000105.1:0-7685 GCA_964494665.1 uncultured Limnobacter sp. | reverse complement strand
CATCGCCTTGTAGGGATCGGGAATCTCGGCCCAGATGTACATCGACGCCTTGGGCACGTCGACGTCCCAGCCGAGTTCGGCGAGCCCGCGCGCGAGCACGTCGCGCCGCTTCTGGTAGCCGAGGCGAACCTTCTCGACGTGGTCCTGCGGCCCCTCGAGGGCGGCGATGGCCGCCACCTGCACCGGCGTGAACATGCCGTAGTCGTGGTAGCTCTTGATGCGGGCGAGCGCGTTGACGAGTTCGCTGTTGCCGACCATGAAGCCGACGCGCCAGCCCGCCATGTTGTAGCTCTTGCTCATCGTGAAGAACTCGACCGCGACGTCGCGCGCGCCGGGCACCTCCATGATGGACGGCGCGCGGTAGTCGTCGAACACGATGTCGGCATACGCGAGGTCGTGCACGACGATGATGTCGTGTTCGCGTGCCAGCGCGACCACGCGCTCGAAGAACGCCATGTCGACGCACCGGGCCGTCGGGTTGCTCGGGAAACCGAGGATCATCATCTTCGGCTTCGGCGAGGTCTCACGCACGGCGATCTCGAGTTCTTCGAGGAAGTCCACGCCCGGCGTCATGCGCACCGAGCGTGTCTCGGCGCCGGCAATGACCGCGCCGTAGATGTGGATCGGGTAGCTGGGATTGGGCACCAGCACCACGTCGCCGCGATCCAGCGTGGCGAGCATCAGGTGCGCGATGCCTTCCTTCGAGCCGATCGTGACGATCGCCTCGGTCTCCGGGTCGATGTCGACGTCGTAGCGCCGCTTGTACCAGTCGGAGATGGCCTTGCGCAGGCGCGGAATGCCCTTGGACAGTGAGTAGCCGTGCGTGTGCGGGCGCTGCGAGGCCTCGACCAGCTTGTCGATGATGTGCTGCGGCGCCGGGCCGTCCGGGTTGCCCATGCTCATGTCGACGATGTCTTCGCCGCGGCGCCGTTCGGCCATCTTCAGTTCCGCCGTGATGTTGAACACGTACGGCGGCAGGCGCTTGATGCGCGAAAACTCGCGTCGAGAACTCATGGGTGGACTCCGTTCAGGGCAATACTGTAACATTTTCAGTGGCTTACGCGACTTCTTTCGCGGTGCCGCAAACGGAATCCCGATGAAGCTTCACCTCGACGCACGGCCGTCGCTCAACACCGTCACCGGCTATGGGCCGGGGTTCGTCGAAATCAACCGCCGCCGTTTCGAACACGCGCTGCTGCTCGCACCCGAAGGCGAGATCGTCACCTGGGAAGTCGAGCAGTTCGAGTCGTTGACCGCCGCGCACTTCGAGCGCCTGCTCGGGCTTGCGCCCGACGTGCTGCTGCTCGGCACCGGCGAGCGCCAGCGCTTCCCGCATCCGCGGCTCACGTCGGCGCTGACGCAGGCCCGCATCGGCGTCGACGTGATGGACACGCATGCCGCGTGCCGCACCTACAACATCCTGATGGTGGAAGGCCGCAGGGTGCTCGCAGCGCTGCTGATGCGCTGAGCGTGTGTTATGTTGCAGCGATGAAAGTGCATCGTCCCGGGGAAGTCCGTTGAGCGTTACGGTTGGCAGGAAGGTGCCCGACTTCGAGGCGCAATCCACCGGTGGCCCGGTGAGGCTGTCGAAGCTGAAGGGCCGAAAGGTGGTGCTGTTCTTCTACCCGAAGGACAACACGCCGGGCTGCACCAACGAGGCCAGCGACTTTCGCGACAACCACGACGCGTTCCTGCACGCGGGCGCAGTGGTGATCGGCGTCTCGCGCGACAGCATCAAGTCGCACGAGGGTTTCAAGTCGAAGCTCGATTTTCCGTACGAGCTGATCTCCGACCCCGACGAGGCGCTGTGCGAGCTGTTCGGCGTCATCAAGATGAAGAACATGTACGGCCGCCAGGTGCGCGGCATCGAACGTTCGACGTTCCTCATCGACGGTGACGGCAAGCTCGTGCGTGAATGGCGCGGCGTCAAGGTGCCGGACCATGTCGCCGAAGTGCTGGAGGCCGTGCAATCGACCTCCTGATTCCCTCCTGCCGAGTCGTTCGAAACATGCCCCTTCCCAAGCCGCCGGGCAAGCCCGCCACCCTTCTCGACCTCACCTCCGCCGTCAAGGCGCGCGCCCGGCGGACGGGCACTCCCAAACCGAAACCCCAGGCCGCCACGTCGCACGAAGTCGTACCGATGAGCACCGCGCGAGGTTCGCCGGCCGCCGCTTCCGCGCGGCCGGTACCGGCAAGCGGTGCCCGCGCGGGTGCGGCATCCGCCGCGTCGGCGGACGCGCCGGCGCGCAGCCCGAAGGCGCGCGCCACGATGGCCGCACCACGTGCGCCCGCGAAGCCGGCACGCCCGGCGCAGGCGCCCTCCCCGGTCGTGCGCGAGCCGCGCCGCGACGCCGCGCGCCGCCCGAAGATCTTCGTGCTCGACACCAACGTGCTGATGCACGACCCGAGCAGCCTGTTCCGCTTCGCCGAGCACGACGTCTACCTGCCGATGATGACGCTCGAAGAGCTCGACAATCACAAGAAGGGGATGTCGGAGGTCTCGCGCAATGCGCGCCAGGTGAGCCGTTCGCTCGATGCGCTGATCGCCGCTGCCGGCGAGCTCGAGCACGGCGCGCCGCTGTCGGCGCTGGGCAATCGCGATGCGCAGGGAAGGCTCTTCTTCCAGACGCAGGCAATCGCGCCGATGCTGCCTTCGAGCCTGCCGATGGGCAAGGCCGACAACCAGATCCTCGGCGTGGTGCGCGCGATGCAGGACCAGCTGCCCGACCGGCAGGTGGTGCTGGTGTCCAAGGACATCAACATGCGCATCAAGGCCCACACCATGGGCCTGCCTGCCGAGGACTACTACAACGACAAGGTCCTCGAAGACACCGACCTGCTCTACACCGGCGTGCTGCAGCTGCCGGCCGACTTCTGGGAGAAGCACGGCAAGGGCGTCGAGTCCTGGCAGCAGGGCGGGAACACGTTCTACCGCATCAGCGGCCCGCTGGTGTCTTCGCTGCTGCTGAACCAGTTCGTCTACTTCGAAGGCGACATGCCGCTGGCGGCGCAGGTGCGCGAGATCGCCGGGCGCACCGCGGTGCTGCAGACGCTGCGCGATTACGGGCACCTGAAGAACGCGGTCTGGGGCATCACGGCGCGCAATCGCGAACAGAACTTCGCGCTCAACCTGCTGATGAACCCGGACATCGACTTCGTGACCCTGCTCGGCCAGGCGGGCACCGGCAAGACTCTACTCGCGCTGGCCGCCGGCCTGGTTCAGGTGCTCGAAGCCAAGCGCTTCACCGAGATCATCATGACGCGCGCCACCGTGCCGGTGGGCGAGGACATCGGCTACCTGCCCGGCACCGAGGAAGAGAAGATGCAGCCGTGGATGGGCGCGCTCGAGGACAACCTCGAAGTGCTCAACCAGGGCGACCCGTCGGCCGGCGAATGGGGACGCGCCACCGCCAACGACCTGATCCGCAGCCGGATCAAGGTGAAGGCGCTGTCGTTCATGCGCGGGCGCACCTTCAGCAACAAGTTCCTGATCCTCGACGAGGCGCAGAACCTGACGCCGAAGCAGATGAAGACACTGATCACGCGCGCCGGCCCGGGCACGAAGGTGGTGTGCCTGGGCAACATCGCGCAGATCGACACCCCCTACCTCACCGAGGGCTCGTCGGGGCTGACCTTCGTCGTCGATCGCTTCAAGGGCTGGCCGCACGCCGGACACGTCGCGCTGCAGCGTGGCGAGCGTTCACGGCTGGCAGACTTCGCGACCGACGCGCTCTGAGCCTCGCGGCGCGCCCGCGACGCGACAACGGCGCCGCGCGGCGCCGATCCGGCGGCCAGCAGCCCGTGCCGCTTCCGATGTGGCGCCGCGCGCTTTCCACTTCCGCCACGGCCGCAGCCGCCACGGGCGACCATGGACGGGCGCGCGGCGGATGGACCGCCGCAGGAGCCTTGCCATGTCACACGACTTCACGAACGACCTGGCTGGTCGTGCACTGATCGAGCGCGAACGTGCGGTGTGCGCCGGCAACTACGCGCCGTTTCCGGTCGTCGTCGAGAGCGCCGAGGGCGCGTGGATCACCGACGTCGACGGTCGCCGCTACCTCGATTTCATGAGCGCGTACTCGGCGGTGAGCCACGGTCATCGTCACCCCCGCCTGGTGGCCGCCGCACACGCGCAGATGGCGCGCGTATGCGTGACCTCGCGCGCGTACCACAGCGACACGCTGGGCGCGTTCGCGGCCGAGCTGTGCCGCCTGAGCGGGTTCCAGCGCGTGCTGCCGATGAACACCGGCGCCGAAGCGGTGGAGACCGCGATCAAGGCGGTACGCCGCTGGGCCTATCGCGTGCGCCGCATCGCGCCGGCGCGCGCGGCGATCCTGGTGGCCGACGACAACTTCCACGGACGCCCGTCGACCACCGCGGGATTCTCCCCCGAGCCCGACTATCGCGACGACTTCGGCCCGTTCGCCCCGGCGTTCCGCCACTTCCGCTTCGGCGACATGGCCTCACTCGATGCGGTGTACGACGAGCACGTTTGCGCGGTGCTGGTCGAGCCGATCCAGGGCGAGGCCGGCATCGTCGTGCCGCCTGCGGGTTGGCTGCGCGCGGTGCGCGAATGGTGCGACCGCCGTGGCGTGCTGCTGCTGCTCGACGAAGTGCAGTCCGGGCTGGGCCGCACCGGCCGCATGTTCGCGTTCGAGCACGAAGGCATTCGCCCCGACGGCCTGGTCCTCGGCAAGGCGCTCGGCGGCGGCATCCTGCCGGTGTCCGCGTTCGTCGCCGACGACAGGGTCATGCAGGTGTTCGGCCCGGGCAGCCACGGCTCGACGTTCGGTGGCAATGCGCTTGCGGCGGCGGTCGCGCTCGAGGCGCTGCACGTACTGCAGGACGAACAGTTGCCCGAGCGCAGCGCAGTACTCGGACGGCACCTGCTCGCGCGCCTGGAGGCGCTCGCCGAAGGGCGCTCGATCGAGGTGCGCGGGCGCGGCCTGTGGGCCGGCGTGGACCTGAGCGATGCCGGCGTCGACGCAGCCGCGCTGGTCGCAAGGCTGGCGCAGGTCGGCGTGCTGACGAAGGAGACGCACGAAACCGTGATCCGCATCGCGCCGCCACTGACGATCAGCAAGGCCGAACTCGACCTGGGGCTCGACCGGCTCGCAACGGTGCTCGACGACTACCTGCCTCGGCGCGCCGCTCACACAGGCGCACCGCTCACCGGCACGGCGCTCACCGGCACGGCGCTCACAGGCGCACCGCACACAGGCACGGCGAAGGCCGACGCGGCGCCGCACGCCCGCGCGGCTCGTCGCTCGGGGCAGGCGCCGCACCTGTTGTTGTGCGCGCCCGAGCACTTCGAGGTCAGCTACCGGATCAACCCGTGGATGGAACCCGACGCCTGGACGAGCGGCGCGGCGCGGTTCGCGGCGAGCGCGCGCGAGGGTTGGCGGCGGCTGCGCGATGCCTATCTCGGGCTCGGAGCGCGCATCGAGACGATGCCGCCGCAGCCCGGCCTGCCCGACATGGTGTTCACCGCCAACAGCGCGGTGGTGCTGGACGGAAAGGTCGTGCTCGCCCGTTTCCTGAACTCGGAAAGACGCGGCGAGGAGGCCCACGGCCGGCGCACGTTCGAAGCGCTGGCCCGCCGCGGCATCGTGCAGTCGCTGCACGAAACGCCCGCAGGTGTCTGGTTCGAAGGTGCCGGCGACGCGATCTGGGACCGGCATCGCGGCCTGTTCTGGATGGGGTACGGCCAGCGTTCGAGCCTCGAGGCACGCGACACGCTGCGGCGGGTGTACGGCGTCGACACGGTGTCGCTCGAGCTGGCCTCGCCGCGCTTCTACCATCTCGACACCTGCCTGTGCCTGCTCTCGGGCGGCGAGATCCTGTGGTATCCACCGGCGTTCACGCCGTCTGCACGGGCGCTGCTGCGCGCGCTGGCCGGTGACGCGCTGATCGAAGCCGGCGAGGAAGACGCGAACCGCTTCGGCGTGAACGCGGTGTCGATCGGACGCGACCTGGTCATGGCGCACTGCTCGCCGGAGCTGCGCCAACGACTCGAGCGACACGGTTACCGCGTCGTGACGGTTCCGCTGGAAGCGTTCGGTCGATCGGGCGGCGGCGCGTATTGCCTGACGCTGCGCCTGGACCAGCGCAGCGACGATACGACGGCATGCTCGCGTAAACTGGCTGCATGAAACCGCTCGATGCGATCGACCTGCGCATCCTCTCGATCCTGCAGCACGACGGCCGCATCACCAACCAGGCGCTCGCCGAACGCGTCGGCCTGTCGGCGCGTGCCTGCCTGGACCGCACCCGGCGACTGGAGCGCGCGCGCTACATCGAGGCGTATCGCGCGATCCTCGGACGGCACGCGCACGGCGAGCTGCTGATCGTGCACGCCGAAGTGATCCTCGTCGACCAGCGCCAGACCACGCTGCAGCAGTTCGAGCACCGCGCGCTGCAGTGCCCCGAGGTGGTCGCCTGCTACCTCGTCAGCGGCCCGTTCGACTACCTGCTGCGCTTCGCGTGCCGCGACGTCGACGATTACCAGCGGATCTCCGACGCGTGGATCAACGACCGGTCGATGGGGGTCGCACGCATCACTTCGTATACCGAGCTGAAGTCGGTCAAGGAATTCGCGGGGTTTCCGCTGTAGCGGCCGGGGTGCGGCCGCGCGCACGTGTGCCGGGCGGCGTCAGACGCCGGCCGTGAAATTCTCGAACTTCGTGTATTGCCCGACGAAGGTCAGCCGTACCGTGCCGATCGGGCCGTTGCGCTGCTTGCCGATGATGATCTCGGCCACGCCCTTGTCGGTGGAGTCGGGGTTGTAGACCTCGTCGCGGTAGATGAAGACGATCACGTCCGCATCCTGCTCGATCGCGCCCGAGTTGTGGCTCACGATACCGTCGGCCAGCCACGACGCGGGGCCCGGCACGGTGAGGTCGAACACCTCTTCCTCGCGGTCCGGTTCGACGGCAACGACGCGATCCCAGAACAGATCGGAGTTCGCCCATTCGCGCAGCGCGTCGTCGTCGAGTTTCTCCGCGTAGTCGGCGAGGGTCCGGCGCGACGGCGCGAAGCGGAACTGTGAGGTGCCACCATAGGAAGTGCCGCGCAACGACGCCATCCTGCGCTGCGAGATGCCGCGCTCGCCCATCGCCGCACGCACACCGGCGAACACTTCACGCGGTAAGGTGTCAACATTGACGTTCGCGCGCGGCTGGATTTCGCTGAGCTGCGCATCGAGCCGTTGCGCCGGGACGCAGCGTGGCCCGAAAGCACCGACCCGGTCGAGAAACGCGCGCTGCTGGTCGGCACCGGACACGTCGATGTTCCACACCGTGCGGCCGGTCGCTGGACGCATACCACGGATGCGCGCCACGATTCCGACTCGGAGCAGCAACGCCGCGACATCGCGCGCCAGCCCTTCGCTCGACGTGGAGAAGTAGACGCGTGCCGCCCCCTTTTGCCCGGCGGTTCGCAGATGGATCGATCCGTCGGTCGCCCACAGGTGCTGCAGCAGCAACGCGATGCGATGGTCGGCAAGCCGGAATACTTCGGCGGGCAGACGCTTCTCGTGCGAGCGCTGGCCGAAGACGCCAAGAGCTCGCAGCCAGGCGTTTGCCGCCTTCGGATGCCAGCGATCGCCATTGCCCGAAAGAACCAGTTGATGCCAGTTACCGCGCCCCGGGTGCCGGCTCACCATGCAACCCAACGCCTGGGCTGCC
>CAZBTE010000104.1:0-7751 GCA_964494665.1 uncultured Limnobacter sp. | reverse complement strand
CCGCCCGCAAGCGCCACGGCGAACAGAGAGAACCCCCCCGATGCATGTCCGGCGGGAAAGCAGGCAAGCGTGCGTTCGTTCGACGGCGCCGGCTGGAACAGCCCGTGCTGCCTGGTGCTGGATCCGCCGAATTCCGCGAGATCCCACGGGCAGGGACGATTGGTGGCCTGCTTCGCAAGCGACACCGCTGCCGGCGCGAGCAACATGGCCACGAGCAGATAGCGCCAGCGTCGCGCATCGCCGGCGAGCCGCCGGCGATGCGTCGCCACGGTCGCCCTTCGCGCACGCATTGCGCAGCCGAGCCAGCCAAGCAGCGCGGCCGTCGGGAAAAGGTACAGCGCCTGCCTGGTCTTCAGGTGAAGCCAGAATTCGATCGTCGCATCTCCGCGCCATGTGAAGCTGCGAGTCGCATCATCGAACAGTGCGTGTTGCAGCCGCATGTCGATGTCGGTGAGTTCGAAAATGCCCAGCAACGCGAACGCCGCGACGATGAAGCCGGTCCAGACGTACGCCGTGCGCAGGCGATGCGCCGGGCGTGCAAGCCGGGTCATCCTGACAATTCAGGTGCCGGCATCGACCGCTGACGAAGCAGGACCGCTCGCCGCAACTCCGCGCGCCGGCACGCTGCGATAGCGACCCTTCTGCACCAAATCGTCCGTCAACTGATACTCGGCGATGGCCTGCTCGGCCTTGCCGCGATCAACGGGAACCGGACGCGGTGTGCCGTCCGCCTCGATGCGGTACTGGGCCATGCGCCGTGGCGGCGACAGAACGACGAGATCGCGCGTGCCGTCCCGACCGGGCGTGAGCAGGCCGATTTCCTGGTAGTTGCCGAGATAGGCGCGTTCGCGCACGGTGGTGCCGAGCAGGTCCTGTCCGAAGAACTCGGTGGCTTCATCCAGGCCCAGCCGACCGACAATGGTCGGCACCAGATCGATCTGGCTGGCCAGCATCGACATGCGCCCGGGCTCGATGTGCGCCGGCGCATAGAAGATCGCCGGAATGTGGTAGCGCGACGGCGGGATCCGCGTCTTGCCGGCCACCGACGCGCAGTGATCGGCGACGATCACGAACAGCGTGTCGGCGAACCACGGCCGGGTGCGCGCATGCTCGATGAACTCTCCGATCGCCCAGTCGGTGTACTTCACCGCACCGGCGCGGCCGGTCTTCGAGACGATGTCGATGCGTCCGTCCGGATAGGTGTATGGACGATGGTTGGAGGTGGTCATGAGGTGCAGCAACTGGCGACGGCCGCCGGCGGCGGCGCGGTCCATCCAGGCGATCGCGTCATCGAACAGGTACTCGTCGGCGATGCCCCAGACATTCGCGAAGCCGACCCGCTCGCCCGGGATGTCGCTGCGGTCGCGCACCCCGTAGCCGGTCGACGAGAAATACGCGTTCATGTTGTCGAAGTAGCCGTAGCCGCCGTACAGGAACGTGGCCTCGAAGTCGTGCGTGCGAAGCACCGCCCCCAGTGTCTGCATGCCTGCGCTGCCAGGTCGGCGCACCAGCGACTGGCCAGGCAACGGCGGAAGGCCGGCCGAGAGCGCCTCGAGCCCGCGCACCGTGCGCGTGCCCGTCGCGTAGAGCTGCGTGAACAGCAGTCCCTGTGCGGCCAGGCGATCGAGATTCGGTGTCAGGCCCCTCGGATCACCGAACGCGCCGAGAAACTCCGCGCTGAGGCTCTCGACCTGGACGATCACGACGTGCCGCGGGCGGCGTGCAACGGCGGACACGAGAAGCGAGGCGGCACGCCGCTCCACGGCGTGCCGGCCCGTTCGCGTCAATGCAGCCGGCCGCGGCCATTCGCCCGCCAGCCGGAGCACCTGCGCATCGTCCAGCGTCGGATAGAAGCGCCGGAACGACAGCTCGTTGCTGCGCAATGCGGCGACGAAGCTCACGGGCCCGTTGCGAGCGAGTTCCTGGTTTCGTACGTTGCCACGCAGTCCGGGAACCATGTCGAGGGTGCCGTCCATGCCCACTGCGCTAGTTGCGGCGATCGCACCGGCAAGCACCGCAAAGACGACGACGACGGCACGATCGCGTAGCGGCCACGCGGGCTGCGCACGCACCGGCCAGATCCGCTCGCGCAGGCCCGCGGCGCCCAGTCCGAAGACGAGCAGCGCACCGAGCAGCGCCGGCAACGGATACGACTCGCGGATGTTGCCGATCACCTCGACCGTGTAGATGAGGTAGTCGACGGCGATGAAATTGAAGCGCGCGTCGAACTCGTTCCAGAACAACAGTTCGGCCACCGCGACGAATCCGGCCGCGGCTGCGGCGACCGCGAAGCCGGACGTGCGGCGCAGCCGGCGCAGCAATCCGTCGGGTGCTCCGAGGTGCGTGATCGCGCCAAAGGCGAGCACGGCGGCGGCCATGACCGATGCCGACAGCGCATCGAGAACGGCGCCGTGTACGAACGCCGTCAGCAGCGACGACGGGTCGTGATCGATCCCAGCCCAGCCCAGCGCGGCCAGCGTGATCCGCGTGAGCATCGACAGCGACCACACGGTGACCAGCAGCGACACGGCGGTGCCCGCTGCCTGATGCGAAAGCGGATGCGTATGCTGCGGCGACGGTTCGGATGTCGCCCTGCCGGCCGGGTGCCCGGCTCCGGAAGCTGAATCGTGCGCTCTCATGGGCGCGCACTATGCCGGACCCCGGGTGAGCGCCGCGTGCCGATCGTGTGAGAAAAAAGTGAAGTCTACGCACGCGCCGGCTGCGAGCCCGCCGCCGACAGCTCGATGTCGATGCTCGTGCCGCCGGCGCGATTACGGGAAATGACAAGAGGCCAGCCAGCTGCCTCGCAGATGCGGTAGACGATGCTCAGGCCCAGCCCGAGGTTCTCTTCATCGCAGGGATTCGTATCGCCGGTGGCGCAGGGCGCGGGTCGGCTCTGGCCGAGGTGGTCGAACCCGAGGCCGTCGTCGCGGACCGTCAGTCGGCCCGAGCGCCATTCGATGTCGATGTGCGAGCCCCCGCTGTGGCGTATCGCGTTGCGCATCAGGTTCGCCAGCACGATCCACAGCGCGTCGCGATCACCGCGCGGGCGAGCGTCGGCGGGCACGTGTGCGGCAATGTCGATTGCCTTCACGCTCGCTTCGGGCTGGAGGTGCGCGACGACGTCGCCAACCAGGCGCGCGAGTTCGATCGGTTCGCGCACATCGCGCGCCGTGCCGCGCGCGACCCGCAACAGCCCGGCGGTCAGCATGGCGATCTCGGTCAGGCTGGCATCGATCCGGTCGACCTGCTCGCGCTGTCGCCCATCCAGGCAGCCCTGTCGCATCAGCTCGACCGTGCTGCCGGCCCGCATCAGTGGCGTGCGCAGTTCGTGGCTCGCAGCCGCGGAGAAGGCGCGCTCGCGCTGCAATGCCTCGGCGAGCCGGCGTCGGTACCGATCCAGCGCATCGGCCAGGCGGGACGATTCGTCGTGCCGGGCGAGATCGCGCAGCGCCTGTGGCGGTGAGTCGTCCTGCGCAGCCGGGGACGGCGGCACGGCGGTTACGCCGCCCTCGTCCACCGCGTCGGACAGGCGCTCCAGGTCTCCGGTCAATCCGCGGGCGATCCGGTCGCTCGCCGCCAGCACGACCAGCGAGATGACCACGACCGAGATGGCCAGCAGCGCCATGACGTTGCGCTGTCGTCGTTCGTGCTCCTCGACGTCGTACACGAGGTAGAACCAGCGGTCGCCGTCGCGGTCCACCGCGACGTGGTACTCCAGCGCAGTCTCGGAATACACCTCGTGGTTGCCCGCAGCTCGGGGCAGGTCGCGCAGGAACGCCGGCAGCGACGACGCATCGCCCCCGTCGATCGCCACGTAGAGCCGCATGTCCGGCGTATTCGGCTGCGCCAGCGCCGGATCGTGGCGATGCTGGGCGATGCTCAGGCGCAGCTGTTCCGTTGCGACCCTGTCGATCATCGCCTCTTCGGCGCGCTCGCCGGTCACGTAGACGAACGCCGCCTGCATCATCGCCACCACCAGGGCCAGCGCAGTCAGGGTTACGGCGAGCTGTCGACGCAGCGATGGACGACGCGCGCTCATCGGGCCCGCAGCCGGTAGCCGTGGCCATGCAGGGTTTCGATCGGATCCAGTCCGCATCCGGCACGCTCGAACAGGCGCCGGGTAGTGGCGACCAGGGTGCGCAACGCCTCGGCGCGAAATCCGCCGTCCCCCCAGATCGCCTGTTCGAGCTCCTCTTGCGCGAACACCTTGTCGGGACGTTCGGCGAGGAGTTCCATCAGCCGGAACGGCTTGGGCGGCAGACGCACCGGGTTGGCGTCGACGCGAACGCTGCGCGCATCACGATCGATCTCGAGGCGCCCCTGCCGCAGGACCCGGTCGAACGGCCTCCCCTCGGTACGGCGCAGCAAGGCATCGATGCGTACCGACAGTTCGGCCAGCTGGAACGGCTTCACCAGGTAGTCGTCGGCACCGGCGCCGAACCCGGACAACTTGTCGTCCAGTTCGTCGCGCGCGGTCAGCATGATCACCGGCGCGCATCCCTGCAGCTCGTGCCGGTAGCGCCGGCACCATGCCAGGCCGTCCATGCGCGGCAGGTTCAGGTCTAGCACCACCAGCCCAGGCGGTTCCTGCGCCGCCAGCGCGAGACCGGTGTAGCCGTCGCCGGCCCAGTGACACTCGTGGCCTCGCCCGGCCAGGAAATCGCAGACGTTTCCGCCGATCACGGGATCGTCCTCGATCACCAAAATCCGTGTCACCTTCTGGTCTCCGCGATCTCCGAGGCCCGGTTCGATCCGCGCGAGTCTACAGGCTCCGGGGGGCGACCCCGCTGACCGGCGTCGCTACGCCCTGCCCGAGGCACGACAATTGCCGACTGTGCGACATGTACCTGATCGCCTTCGCCACCGACTACGACGGAACGCTCGCCCATCACGGAAAGGTCGACGCGGCCACGATCGACGCCCTGCAGCGCCTGCGCGAGAGCGGGCGAAAGCTGCTGATGGTCACCGGGCGCGAGCTGCCCGACCTGAAACGCGCCTTCGACCGGCTCGACCTCTTCGACCTCGTCGTGGCCGAGAATGGCGCCCTGCTCCACTTTCCCGACACGCAAGAGGAACACCTGCTCGCGACCGAGCCGCCTGCAGACCTGGTGGCCGCCCTTCGGGCCCGCCGCGTGGCGCCCCTGTCGGTTGGCCGGGGCATCGTCGCCACGTGGGAGCCCAACGAGGGTGCGGTGCTCGAATGCATCCGTGAGCTGGGGCTCGAGTGGCAGATCATCTTCAACAAGGGCGCGGTGATGGTGCTGCCGCCCGGTGTCAACAAGGCGACGGGCCTGGCGGCCGGGCTGATGGAGCTCGGCCTTTCGCCGCTCAATGTCGCGGCGATCGGCGACGCGGAGAACGACCATGCGTTCCTCGCCGCCTGCGGCTGCTCGATCGCCGTGGCCAACGCGCTCGAAGCGGTCAGGAAGACGGCCGATCTCGTCACGCAGGGCGCCCACGGCAGGGGTGTCATCGAAGCGATCGACGCGATCCTCTCCGACGATTCGAAGCCGATGTCCGTTGCTGCACGCCGGCGCCGCATCACGCTGGGCGAAAGCGACGATGCAGGCTTGAAGGTCGATGGCGGCGCGGTGCTCATCGCCGGATCCTCCGGCATCGGCAAGTCGACGCTGGCGACCGCGATCGTGGAGAAACTCACCGAGCAGGGGTTCCAGATCTGCGTCATCGATCCGGAAGGCGATTACGACGATCTCGAAGGCGCCGTCGTGCTCGGCGACGCCCGCAACCAGCCGGGCGGCAGCGAAGTCACGGACTTCCTGCAACGGCCCGATGCCGCGCCGCTGGTGGTCAACATGCTCGGCTTCGAGGTGTGGGATCGGCCGGCGTTCTTTCGCGAGCTCGTCGCCCGGATCTCCGACTTGCGCGCACAGTTCGCCCGACCGCACTGGCTGGTGATCGACGAGGCGCACCACATGTTGCCGGCCGCGTCGGACGTTGCAGCCGCCACGCTGCCGGCCGGACTCGCCGCGACCATCTATGTCACGGTCCATCCGGACCAGATGGCGCGGGAGGCGCTCGAGGGCGTCCGGACCGTGATCGGAGTCGGTCCGCAGGCCGGCGACGTCCTTCGAAGCTTCTGCGAAACGGCGGGCATCGACGCTCCCGCCGTTCCGGCAGGCGATGCGCGCGAGGCGGTGTTGTTCTGGCAGCGCGATGGCACATCTGCGCCGCACTGGCTGAAGCCGGCTCGCCCGAGGCAAGGCCACAAGCGGCATACGCGCAAGTACGCCGAGGGCGAGCTGGGCGAGGACAAGAGCTTCTTTTTCCGCGGCCCTGGCGGCAACCTGAACCTGCGCGCGCAGAACCTGACGCTGTTCCTGCAACTCGCCGACGGGGTGGACGACGCCACCTGGCTGTTCCACCTGAATCGCGGTGACTACGCCACATGGTTTCGCGAGGCGATCAAGGACGACGGCCTTGCCGACGAGGCCGAGACGCTGCAGGACGCGCAGGATCCCGCCCCGAGCCGCGCGCAGATGCGCGAAATGGTGGAACGCCGGTACACCGCGCCCGCGAAGGGATAGGGCCTGTTCACGCGCGCCGGGGCCTGCCGAGCCGCCATAGTGTGAACACGCCCTGGCTCAGGACATCGGATTCGGTGATGGTGCGGAGGACTCGGGAAGGGGAATGAACTCCCGGTCGTCGTTCGGCGGCAGGACGAAGCGCCCCGCGCGCCAGTCTGCCGCAGCCTGTTCCAGGCGCTCCTTGCGCGACGAAACGAAGTTCCAGAAGATGTGCCGTTCGCCCAGGCTCTCGCCTCCCAGCAGCATCAGCCGCGTGTCTTCGAGCGCCTTCAGGGTCGGGGTGGCGCCCCGCGTGAACACCGGCATCCGTCCGGGGCCGAACCGGTTCGCGCCGACCTCGACTGCGCCGCGCGCCACGAAAGCGGCGCGTTCGGCGTACTCGGGCGGCAGCGCCAGCCGCGCGCCCGCGGGCAACTCGGCGTGCAGGTAGAACATCGGCGAATGCGTCTTGGCGGGGCTTTCCAGGCCGTACGCGCGCCCTGCGATGATCCGCAACACGACGCCACCTTCGTCGCCGACCGGAAGCGTGCCGGCCGCATGGTGCTCGAACGACGGCGCGTCCTCTTCGTTCTCGGCAGGCACGGCCACCCACGCCTGGATGCCGTCGATGCGCCCGCCGTGCTCGCGCATGCCGTCGAAGCGTTCCGAGTGGGTGATGCCGGCGCCCGCAGTCATCCAGTTCAGTTCGCCGGGCACGATCGCCTGGGTCGCGCCGGTGCTGTCCCGGTGCGTCATTTCGCCTTCGAACAGGTACGTCACCGTCGACAGCCCGATGTGCGGGTGCGGCCGCACGTCGGCCTGGCGGGGAACCGGTGCAGCCATCCGGTGCGGCCCCATTCGATCGATGAAGATGAACGGACCGACCATGCGGCGATTGCGAAACGGCAGCACGCGTCCGACTTCGAAGCCGCCCAGGTCGTGGCGACGCGTTTCAATGACGAGATCGAGCATGGTGCATTACCCTCCGGCGGGCACCGACTTGCACCCGGCTGCGCGCGGGCGAGCGGCGCTGCAGGCCAGTGTATCGCTTTGCCCGCGCGAGAAGCGTCGCGCGTTTTCGTCCATCATCGCGTCTTTTCCGTCGAAGTCTCGACCGGCCGGCTCGTGTCGGTCAAAAGGCCTGCATGCTCTTCGAACGCATCCTCGGCATCATCCTGCCGGTGTTCATCACGATCGCCCTCGGCTACGGGTACGGCCGCTGGC
>CAZBTE010000103.1:0-7833 GCA_964494665.1 uncultured Limnobacter sp. | reverse complement strand
CGCACCAGCTTCAGGAAGTTCTTGTTCCAGCGCACCGTGATGCCGTATTCGGCCACGCCGCCGAACCCGGCCATCACGCGTTCGCCGAGCGGTTCGTACAGCGTGCGCACGTCGTGCACCGGCTCGAACGGTGCGCGCGAGCCGTCGGCGCGCACGCCGCTGACGGCCTCGTCGAGCGGCTCGATCTTCAGCCCGTCGATGCCGACCACGCCGTGCCCTTCCTGGATCAGGTGGTGCGCGAGCGTGAAGCCGGCCGGCCCCATGCCCACCACCAGCACGCGGTAGCCGCTGTCGGGCCTGGGCAGCGGCCGGCGCAGGTCAAGCGGATTCCAGCGCGTGAGCAGCGAATAGATCTCGAAGCCCCAGGGCAGCTCGAGCACGTCTTTCAGCGTGCGCGTCTCGGCCTGCGGGATGTCCACCGGCGTCTGCTTCTGGTAGATGCAGGCCTTCATGCAGTCGTTGCAGATGCGGTGGCCGGTGGCCGCCATCATTGGGTTGTCGATCGCGATCATTGCCAGCGCAGCGACCGCGTGGCCCTGCGTCTTGAGCAGGTGGAACTCGGAGATGCGCTCCTCGAGCGGGCAGCCGGCGAGGTTCACGCCGAACGGCGAGCGCTTCCACGGCGCCGCGCCGGAGGCGTCCGGCTTCTCCCTCAAGCCCTTGGAGCACGAGTCCTTGCCCTGCTTGTGGCACCAGATGCAGTAGTTGGCCTCGTCGAGCGCGCCGCGCAAACCGGTGCCGGCGTCGGTCAGTGCGAAGCCTTCGCGCCGGCGCAGGTGCTCCGGCTCGATCGTGAACGTGCGCACGCCGTCGTCGTCGTGCTCGCGCGCGTGGCCGAGCAGGTGCATCGGATCGACCTTGCCGGGCAGGCGAAACAGCACGTCGCCGGAATGGCGATGCCGGCCTGCGTCGGTGCCTGCCGCCCAGGCGGCGTAGCGCAGCGCGAGGCCGAGTCGCGCGCGGGCGGCGTCGCGCAGCCCGGCAGGCGCGGCTTCATCGGCCTCGGTACGTTGCGCCGCGAGCACGGCGCGCGCGAACGCCAACTCGTCGAACGGCGTGCCGAGCCAGGCTTCGATCTCGCGCAGCGCTGCATCGGGATCGAAGCCTGCGAGCGCATCCGCGGGAAGCCTGGTCGCCTCGCGTCGCACGAACTTCAGCTTGACCTCGTAGAGCGGATCGAGCGCGCGGTGTGCGTCGCGCAGCGCCGCCAGCGCGTCGCCGATGCCGAACAGCCGGCCGACGAAAGCGTCCAGGTGCGGGCCGATCTCGATCAGCAGCGCAGCTTCGTCGCGCGCGGCGAGTGCCGCGGATGCGCCAGATGCGCCGGCGGCGCCGGGCCGAACCGCTTCGCGTGCGTCGATCAGCCGCTGTGCGAGGGCCGCGTCGGCAGTGCGCAGCGCGTCGACGAAGGCCGCGTCGATGCGCTGCAGGCCTTCGCGCGAATGCAGGTCCTCGAAGCGGAATCCGTGAGCGAGGGCGAGGGAAATCGTCAAGTCCGTCTCCTCGAGTCGATCGCACGCATCATAGCGACTCGCCATACCGTGCCGGCCGGCGCAAGCGGCGCTGTACCGCGGGCTTCAGGGCTCGTCGGGGGCGACCCAGGCGGCCGGCGTGAGCCGGCGCTTGCCGTCCCGGGTCCTGCGCACGCCCGGCTCGTCGAGCCCCGCACGATCCCACAGCTGGCAGGTGACCTCCTCGTGCTTCTCGTCGAGCGCTTCGCAATAGTTCGCGTAGATGCACATGCTGACGGCGTCGCCGTGGCCGCTGCGCACCTTCACGAACCAGTCCGGATCGGCGAGGCTCGCGCGCGCGAACCCAACGACGTCGGCGCGACCGGAGGCGAGCAGGTCTTCTGCCTGCGCGAAGCCGTGAATGCCTCCGGTCACCACGACCGGCGTCGACAGTCCGGCCGAGCGGATCGCTGCCCGGATGCGCGCCGATGGCTCGACGTTGCGGCCAAAGGGGCCGCGCGCATCCGACACGTGGTGCGGCATGCATTCGTAGCCGCTCGGTCCGGTGTACGGATACGCCGCGCGTCCGATCGCCGGCTGCTTCGCGTCCTCGAACTTGCCGCCTCGGGACAGCGACAGGAAGTCCATGCCCGCGCGCGCGAAGGCGACGCCGAAGTACGCGGCGTCGTCGACCGTGGAGCCTCCGGTGATGCAGTCCTCGGACAGGAAGCGGCATCCGACCGCGTAACCGGCGCCGACCTCGGCGCGCACGCGTTCGAACACCTCGAGCGCAAGCCGCGCACGCGCATCGCGCGAGCCGCCGTAGCCGTCGTCGCGATCGTTCAGTGCCGAAAGGAACGATGCCATCGTGTAGGCGTGCGCGTAGTGCAGCTCGACGCCGTCGAAGCCGGCCTCGCGCGCGCGACGCGCGGCGGCTGCGAACAGGCCGGGCAGCACCTGCGGCAACTCGCGGATGTGCGGCAGGTGCGTGTCCGTCACGCGTTCGCGCGCGCCCATGCGCAGCGCCTCGTACTCGCGCGCGTCGAGCACATCGGCCAGGCGCTCCTGCGGCAACCCGAGCAGCGCCTGTCGCACTGCCTCCTCGCTGGCGCCGTGCATCGCCAGCGCCGCGCGATGACGATCGGTGATGCGCAGGTGCCGGCCGAAATAGCTGGCCGGTTCCGGACGTCGCCGGATCGCCAGGAAGTCGATCAACTGGATGAACAGCTTCGTTTCGCCACCGCTGGCGCGCCGGACCGCGTCGACAACCCGGCGCAGGCCGGGCACGAAGCGGTCGTGGCCGATGCGCAGCAGCGGGCCGCTCGGCACGTCGCGAATCCCGGTGGCCTCGAGCACGATGGCGCCCGGGCGCCCGGCCGCGAAGCGGGCATACCAGTCGACATTGTCGTCGGTGACGAAGCCGTCGTCCGTGGCGCGCCATGGCACCATGGCGGGAACCCAGGTGCGCGTGGCCAGCGTCAACGCGCCGAAGCGCACCGGACTGAACAGGCGCGAGGCGCGCGCCTGTTCGCGCGTGGGCCAGGCACCCGGCATCGTCTTCCACTTGATCTTTTCGGGAGGGCGCCACATCGGGAGTTTCCCGCTCGGGGTGCGTGAACCAGATGCTTCAAGCTTAAACTATCTCGAACCGATCGGAGTGAAACCCGTGCAAGCAACCCATGATCGATCGCTCGGCGCTGCGCATGCGCTGGTCACCGGCGGCGCCCGCGGCATCGGCATCGCGATCGCCGAGGCACTGGCCAGGCGCCGGGTGCCGCTGTCGCTGATCGGACGCGATCGCGCCAGGCTCGAAGCGGGCGCCGAGCGCCTGCGCGGCGAGCACGGCGTCGCGGTCGCGATCGCCGTCGCCGACGTGGGCGACGAGGCGTCGATCACGCAAGCGATCGGCGATTGCGTGCAGGCGCAGGGTCCGGTGGACATCCTCGTGAACAACGCCGGGATTGCGCCATCGGCGCCGTTCATGAAGAGCGATGCCGCGCTGTGGCGCCAGGTGCTGGACGTCGACCTGATGGGCGCGGTGTTCGCGACGCGCGCGGTGCTGCCCGGCATGCTGGCTGCCGGCCGGGGTCGCGTCATCAACGTCGCTTCCACCGCCGGCCTGACCGGCATGCCCTACGTCACCGCCTACTGCGCCGCCAAGCACGCGCTGGTCGGCTTCACGCGCGCGCTGGCAATGGAGACCGCGCGCAAGGGGATCACCGTCAACGCCGTATGCCCCGGCTATGCCGACACCGACATCGTCGCTGATGCGCTGGCAAACATCGTCGCCAAGACCGGCCGCTCGCGTGAAGACGCGCTGGCGAGCCTGGTCGCGCACAACCCGCAGGGCCGCCTGATCCGGCCCGAGGAAGTCGGCGAGACGATCGCCTGGCTGTGCAGCGATGCCGCGGACTCGGTCACCGGCCAGAGCATCGTGCTCGCAGGCGGCGAACTGATGCCTTGACGGACCGAAGCCCGGAGACGCTCAACGCTCCAGGTACTGGAGCTTGTCCTGCTCGTCCTTCCACTGTTCGGCGTCGGCCAGCGGTTCCTTGGTGCGCGTGATGCTCGGCCAGGTGCGGGCCAGCTCGGCGTTCAGCGCGATGAACTGTTGCTGCTCGGGCGGCACGTCTTCCTCGGCCTTGATCGCCTCGACCGGGCACTCGGGGATGCAGACCGCGCAGTCGATGCACTCGTCCGGGTCGATGACCAGCATGTTCGGCCCCTCCCGAAAACAGTCGACCGGACAGACGTCGACGCAGTCGGTGTAGCGGCAACGGATGCAGGATTCGAGCACGACGTGGGTCATGATGCGAGGGTTCCGGGATGGCACGTATTGACGCCAATATTAGCGTGGAGTAATTTGCTGGCGCAATGCTAATGAAGTAGTTGCTTCATTAACGGATCGGCGTGTCGCCCGCTGGCGGCACGATGATCGCGACTTCGGATGGCGCCGCCCTTGGTCCACAGCCACACCGCTGCCGGGCACCACGAATCGCCGGCTCGCTACGAGCGGCCGGCCGACCTCGATGCGGCGTTGCGCCGGCTCGCACAGGGCGGCTGGACGCCGCTGGCTGGCGGCACCGATTTTTACCCGGCGCGGGTGGGGCGACCCGTGCGCGAGGCGCTGCTCGACCTGTCGGGGCTGCACGCGTTGCGCGGCGTGGCCGGGTGCGACGGCAACGGCACTGCGGAGTGGCGCATCGGCGCGCTCACCACCTGGTCGGACGTGGCGCGCATGGCGCCCGATCCGTTCCTGATGGCGCTGCAGCAGGCGGCGCGCGAAGTGGGCGGCATCCAGGTCCAGAACCAGGCCACCGTGGGCGGCAACCTGTGCAACGCGTCGCCTGCGGCCGACGGCGTGCCGGCGCTGCTCGCGCTCGATGCCCAGGTCGAACTGGCCAGCGTGCGCGGCCGCCGTCGCCTGCCGCTGGCGAGCTTCGTGCTCGGCAATCGCCGCACCGCGCTGGCGCCCGACGAACTGCTGATCGCGGTGATCGTGCCGCGCCGCTCGCCGCGCGCCGTCTCGCGCTTCCTGAAGCTGGGACACCGGCGCTACCTCGTGATCTCGATCGCGATGGCGGCGGTCGCGGTCGACTTCGACGATGGCGACCGGCTCTCGCATTGCGCGGTGGCGGTCGGCGCGTGCTCGGCTGCCGCGCTGCGCCTGCCCGCGCTGGAGCGCGTGCTGCTGTCGACGCCGCGCGCCGCGCTGGTGCAGCGTTTCGATGCGCTCGAAGCCGCAGTGTTCGCGCCGCTGGCGCCGATCGACGACGTGCGCGGAAGCGCGGCCTATCGTCGCGAGGCGGCGGTCGAACTGGTGCGCCGCCTGTTCGCCGGGTTCGCCGACGCGTCGACGGGAGCGGCTGCCTGATGAACAGACCTTCCGAGCCGATCGAGGCGCTGGCGTCACGCACCATCGCGTTCGTGGTCAACGGGCGCGAGGTGGCGGTCGCATCGGCGCCGTGGACGCGCCTGTCCGACTGCCTGCGCGACGAGCTGGGGCTGACCGGCACCAAGATCGGTTGTCATGCCGGCGACTGCGGCGCGTGCACGGTGCTGCTCGACGGCGCGCAGGTGTGCGCCTGCCTGGTGGCGGTGGGGCAGTGCGAAGGACGTGCGATCACCACCGTCGAGGCGCTCGGTGCGGCCGCGCCGGAGTCGGTCGAGGCGCGCCTGCGTCGCGTGTTCGTCGAGCACGGGGCGGCGCAGTGCGGCATCTGTACGCCGGGCATGTTGATGGCCGCGCTCGACGTGCTGAAGCGTCACCCGGCGCCGAGCGAGCAGCAGGTGCTCGACGCGCTCGGCGGCGTGCTGTGCCGCTGCACCGGTTACCGCAAGATCGTCGAGGCGGTGATCGCCGCGGGTGCAGCGGCCACGCCTTCGCGTGCGCCGGACGCAGGCTGCGCAGTCGGCGCGCGCCTGCCGCGACTGGACGCGTCCGACAAGGTCGATGGCCGACTCGCGTATGGCGCCGACCGCGCGCCGGCCGATGCGTGCTGGCTGAAAGTGGTGCGATCGCCGCACGCGTCGGCCCGCTTCGAGTACGGCGACCTAGGCGCCTTCGTCGCTGCGCATCCCGGCTTGCTGGGCGTGCTCACGGCGGCCGACATCCCGAACAACCGCTTCGCGATCTTTCCCGACCTGCGCGACCAGCCGGCGATCGCCGATGGACGGGTGCGCCTGCGCGGCGAGGCGGTGCTGGTGCTGGTTGGCGAACGCCAGGCGCTCGAGGCGATCGATGACGCGTCGGTGCCGATCCGATGGCATCCGCTGCCTGCGCTCGGCGAGCCGGAGATGGCGCTCGCGCCAGGAGCGGCGGCGCTGCACGAGCGCTGGCCCGACAACGTTCTGTGCCGCGGCCGCGTGGTGCGCGGCGACGTCGATGCCGCGCTCGCCGCGGCACCGGTCGCTGTCGCCACGACCATGCGCACCGCACACGTCGAGCACGCGTACATCGAGCCGGAGGCGGGCTACGCACAGTGCTCGCTCGACGACGGCGTCGAGCGCGTCACCGTGTTCGCGTGCACGCAGACGCCCTACATGGACCGCGACGAGCTCGCGTGGATGTTCGGCCTGCGGCCGGCGCAGGTGCGCATCGTGCCATCGGGCGTGGGCGGCGGCTTCGGCGGCAAGCTCGACCTCTCGATCCAGCCGTTGCTGGTGGCGGCGGCGCGCAAGTTCGGCCGGCCGGCGCGCATCGTCTTCACGCGGCCCGAGTCGATGGCATCGACCACCAAGCGACATCCGGCCCGCATGAGCGCGACGCTGGCGGCCGGGCGCGACGGCCATCTGCTCGCCTACGACTTCGAGGGCGACTTCGACACCGGCGCCTATTCGTCGTGGGGGCCGACGGTGGCCAATCGCGTGCCGATCCACGCCAGTGGCCCGTACCGCATCGCTTCGGTGCGTGCGCAGACGCGGGCGGTTTTCACCAACAACCCGATCGCCGGCGCGTTCCGCGGCTTCGGCGTGCCGCAGGCGGCGCTGCTCGGTGAGACTCTGGTCGACATGCTGGCGCAGCGGCTCGGGCACGACCCGCTCGAATTCCGCTTCGCGCACGCGCTGCGGGCCGGTGACACGACGCCGACCGGGCAGGTGCTCGCCGCCAGCGTGGGGCTGCGCGACTGCCTGGCGGCGCTTCGCCCGCACTGGAGCGCGGCGCGCGCAAGCGCCGAGGCGTTCAACGCGGCGCACAAGCGTCGTGGTGTCGGCATCGCCTGCATGTGGTACGGCATCGGCAATACGGTGATCGCCAATCCGTCGTCGATGCAGGTCGGGCTGCGCCGCGACGGGCGCTTCGTGCTGTACAACGGCGCGGTCGACATCGGCCAGGGCACCTACACCATCATGGCGCAGATCTGTGCCGATGCGCTCGGCGTCCCGGTGGCGCTCGTCGACCAGACCGTTGCCGACACCGACCTCACGCTCGACGCCGGCAAGAGTTCGGCATCGCGCCAGACCTTCGTGTCGGGCAATGCCGCGAAGGCGGCCGGCGAAGACCTGCGCGCGCGCCTGCTCGCGCTGCTCGGGCTTGCGGCGCACGCGCGGCTCGCGCTCGACGGCGCCACGCTGCGCGGCGAAGCCGACGGGCGTGCGGCCGCGCTCGACCTGGCGGCGTTGCCGGCCGACGAGCGCGGCGACGTGGCCGTGGGCAGCGGCTACTTCGATCCGCCCACGGTGCCGCTGGACGCCGACGGCCAGGGCGTGCCGTACGCGACCTACGGCTTCGCGGCGCAGTTCGCCGAGGTCGAGGTCGACGTCGAGCTGGGCACGGTGCGCGTGCTGTCGGTGCACGCGGCGCACGACGTCGGCCGCGCGATCAACCCGACGCAGGTCGAAGGACAGATCCACGGCGGAATCGCCCAGGGACTCGGGCTCG
>CAZBTE010000102.1:0-7836 GCA_964494665.1 uncultured Limnobacter sp. | reverse complement strand
GGCGGTCGCCGCCGAACCAGGCCTCGTAGTTGTAGCGAATGCCCGGCGACAGCACGAGGTAGTCGTAGTCGAGCGTGCCCAGGTTGGTCGTGACCCGCTTCGCCGCGCGGTCGACGCCGAGAATCTCGCTCTGGATGTAACGGTAGCCGTGCTGCTCCGAAACGCGCAGGTAGTCATGCGTCAGGTAATCGCTGTCCACCACGTCGATCAGCCACTTGTTGCTGAGCGGGCACGAGAAGAACACCGGGTTGCGTTCGAGCAGCACCACCTCGAGCGACGGCGCGAGCTGGCGCAGGTACCGGGCGGTGGTGAGTCCGCCCCAGCCGCCGCCGCAGATCACGACGCGCGGCGCCTTGCCCTTGGCGAGCAGGGTCGATGTGCCGCTGCCGATGAAGAACGGCAAGGGCGGCGATGCCCCCTGGGCCAGAGCCCCGGAGGTCGAGGCGAGTGCGATGGCGCCGGTGGCGCCCAGGAAATGACGACGACTCGGTGTCATTGATGGCTCCTGTGGTTGAGAAAGGCGCGGTGGCGTTCATCTCAGCGCCACCTGTAGTGCGCCCAGCTGGGAAGAAAATGCGCCTGCGTCCTCCAGGCAGCGCAGGTCGAGAAGGAAGCGGTCCTCGGCCACGCGGCCGATCACCGGTACGGGCAACTCGCGGAACGCGCGCGCCAACCGGTCGAGTGCCGCGCCGGCGCCGCGCCGCTTGCCCCCGGCCGGCACCAGCGCAAGGCCGGCCGACGGAAGGCGTTCGACCGGCAGCGACCCGGAGCCGATCTGGCTCGACAGCTCGACCACGCTCACCGTGTAGCGTGGTGCGGCTGCCAACGCCAGTTGCGGCGCCAGAGCCTCGGCCGTCGCGCGGATCGCATCCAGCGGTCGCGTCAGCAAGCGCAGCGTCGGCAGGTCGCGCGCCAGATGCTCGGGGCGAAGGTACAGCTGCAGGGTCGCCTCGAGGGCGGCCAGCGGGAGCTTCGACATCCGCAGCGCCCGCTTCATCGGATGCCGCCGGATCCGGCCGACGATCTCCTTCGAGCCGACGATCAGGCCGGCCTGCGGGCCGCCGAGCAGCTTGTCGCCGGAGAACGTGACCGCATCGCAACCGGCGGCGAGCATGTCCTGCGGCATCGGCTCGCGCGGCAGCCCGTAGCGCTCGAGGTCGACCAGCGCGCCGCTGCCGAGGTCGCTCGCCAGCGGCACACCGTGCGCGCGCGCGATCGCGGCGAGCGTGCGCTCGTCCACCGACGCCGTGAACCCCGCGACCGCGTAGTTGCTGGTGTGCACCTTCATCAGCAGCGCGGTGCGCTTGCCGATCGCGCGCTCGTAGTCGTGCGGATGCGTGCGGTTCGTGGTGCCGACCTCGACCATCCGCGCGCCGGCAGCGGCCATCACGTCGGGCATGCGGAACGCCCCGCCGATCTCGACCAGTTCGCCGCGTGAGACGACGACCTCGCGCCCGCGCGCCAGCGCGGCGATCGTCAGCAGCACCGCGGCCGCGTTGTTGTTGACCACGGTGGCCGCCTCGGCGCCCGTGAGCTCGCACAGCAGCCCCTCCACCAGGCTGTCGCGGTCGCCCCGGCCTCCCGACGCGAGGTCGTATTCCAGGTTGTTGGGGCCGGCCATCGTCGCGAGCAGGTGCGCCAGCGCCGGCTCGGCGAGCAGCGCGCGACCGAGGTTGGTGTGAATGACGGTGCCGGTCAGGTTCAGCACCGCGCGCATGTTCGGCGCGAGCCGCCGCGCGCAGCGCGCCTCGAGCTCGGCGCCGAGCGCGGCATCGCTCAGCGCGTCCTCGGCCAGTTCGCCGGCCGTCGCGCGCGCGCGCAGCCCGTCGAGCAGCGCGCGGATCTCGCGTGCGACGAGACTGTGGCCATGCCGGTCGACCAGGCGGCGCGCAGCGTCCTGGCGAAGCAGTCTGTCGACCGAGGGGAGCTTGCCGGGAGGTGCCTTCGAGCCGTGGACCACGGACTTCTCGGGCGCCGGCACTAAGGCCCTCCGCCGTCCGGGGGAGAGGAGTCTCCGAACAGCAGCATCAGGTTCACACCGTGCCGCTGCTTGCCGGTGTCGGCCACCAGCAGGTCGAGCGAAACGCTCGCGAGATCGTCGACGACCGGATCGACCTGCGGATCCTTGGTCATGTGGACGATCTTCAGGTAATGGCCGCAGCTGTCGCAGGTTTCGGCCTGGACCGCGCCGCGCGCCGGACCGGTCGCAAGCACCTCCGCACCGGCCAGCGGTTCGAGCGCCTGGTAAGCGATGTGCTCGTTGGAGCCGCAGCGCGCGCACTGGATCCGAACCATGTGCCACTGCGTGGAGCACAACGCGCAGTGCAGGTAGCGCTGCCCCGAGACGTCGGCGCCGATGCGCGTGACGCTAGCCGTGGGCGGTGTACCGCAGCACGGGCACGTGCCGGCGTCACGGACGCGCCCGAACGGCGCCGGCGCGGCGCCGGCATGTGCACGCTGCACCTCGAGCACCAGGTGCGTCCAGTAGACCTGCAGCGCGGCTGCGATCAGCGGCGCTGCCCCGAGGTCAAGCCCGGTCATCACGCCGTTGAGCAACCGGTCGGCCTGCAGCTCGATCTGCTCGTCGGACGCCGCGGCGAGCGCCGCGAGCGTCCCGGCGGCAGCGCTCCCTTCGGCCGTGCGGGCGCGAACGGCGGCCACCAGGCTGCGCAGCCCCTCTCGCCAGGCCGGGTCGCGCGGCCACTGCGTCGCACGCAGCGGCGCGACGCCGTCTGCCGCGGCCTGATCGAGCTGCGCCGCATCGGGCAGGCGCACCGGCGGATACGACTGCAGCAACTCGTGCTGCTGCTGCGCGATGTCGGCCACGAACAGCAGGAAGTCGCGCATCGGATGCCCGGCAGCGAGCTGCCGCGCCCGCAGCGACCGGTCGGCGAACACGGCCTCGCGCCGCGGCCAGACGATGAATGGGGTCTGCCCGGCACCGCCAGCGACGATCTCCTCCGGCGACATCACGCGAATCGTCGCCTCGGTCATTCGCGCGCCCTCGTTTCCCGGCAGCCCTGCATTCCCCGTTGCCTCCACACTTGCCTCGTCACTTGCCTTGCGTCGTCTCGCGATGCCACAGCGGATGGTTCAGCCGCGCCCACTTCTCCGACACCGTGCCGCGCGTCATCGCCCGCATCGTGCCCTTGACCCAGATCGCGGCATAGATGTGCACGATGGTGGTCAGCACCAGCACCAGCGCGGCCACCGCGTGCACCAACGTCGCGATTCGGATCACGTCGATCGAAAAGGAAGGCGCGAACCACGGCCGCCAGAACATCACGCCGGTCACCAGCAGGATCAGCAGGCTCCAGGTCATCAGCCAGAACACCAGTTTCTGCCCGTAGTTGTACTTGCCGACCGGAGGCAGGCCTGCCTTGTCGCCCCGCAGCATGGCGCCCATGTTGGCGCGCCACTTGCGGTCTTCGGCGGTGACCCGGTTGTCGCGGCGCAGCCGGAAGAACAGGCCGAGGAACGAGACGAACATCAGCACGCCGAGGAACGGGTGCAGGATGCGCGACCACTGGCCGCCGCCGAACAGGTTGGTGAAGAAGTACAGGCTCGGGTGGAAGAACGCGAGGCCGGACAGGCCGGCCAGGAAGAACAGCAGCGCGATGACCCAATGATTGAGCCGCACGCCGTCGCCGTAGCGCTGGATGTAGCGTGTCATGAGCTTTCTCCTCAGGCCTCGGTCTTCTCGCCGGGCGTCTTGCTGCCCGACTTCCCGTCTTCGTCGCTATCAGCGTCGACCGGCCCGACCTTCATGTAGTGGAAGAAACCGGCGAACACCGCGCCGACCATGGCGGCCACCGCGAGCGGCTTGGCCATGCCCTTCCACAGCGACACCAGCGGGCTGATCGAAGGATCGGCGGGAAGGCCCTCCAGTTCGGGACGATCCGCGTGCTTGAGCACGTACATCACGTGGGTGCCTCCGACCCCGGCAGGGTTGTAGAGCCCGGCCTTCTGGAACCCCCGCTCGCGCAACTCGCCGACGCGCTTGTCGGCGTAGACGAGCATGTCGTCCTTGGTGCCGTAGGTGATCGCCCCGGTCGGACAGGTCTTCACGCACGCCGGCTCGAGACCCACCGCGACCCGGTCCGAGCACAACGTGCACTTGTAGGCCTTGCTGTCGGACTTCGAGATGCGCGGAACGTCGAACGGGCATCCGGTGACGCAGTAGCCGCAGCCGATGCAGTTCTCCGAGATGAAGTCGACGATGCCGTTGGCGTACTTGACGATGGCGCCCGGCGCCGGGCACGCCTTCAGGCAACCCGGGTCCTCGCAGTGCATGCAGCCGTCCTTGCGGATCAGCCACTCGAGCCTGCCCTGCTCGGGTTCGACCTCGTAGAACTTCATCACCGTCCACGACTGCGGTGTGAGGTCGGTCGGGTTGTCGTAGACGCCGATGTTCTGGCCCACCTCGTCGCGCAGGTCGTTCCACTGCATGCACGCGACCTGGCAGGCCTTGCAGCCGATGCACTTGGACTCGTCGATGAGCTTGGCGACCTGCGGCGACTGGCGCACCGAAGGCGACGGCACGGTGGTAGCGGAGCGGGCCGCCAGGTCGAGACTTTGCAGACTGGCCATGTTCGCCCCCTCAGACCTTCTCGATGTTCACGAGGAACGCCTTGAACTCCGGCGTCTGCGAGTTTGCGTCGCCGACGAACGGTGTCAGGGCATTGGCGAGATAGCCGTTCTGCGTCACCCCCTTGAACCCCCAGTGGATCGGGATCCCGACGTGATGGACCTTCTTGCCATCGACGTCGAGCGCCTTCATCCGCTTGGTCACCACGCAGGCCGCGATGACTTCGGCGCGGTTGCTGCGCACCTTGACCCGGTCGCCCTGCTTGATGCCCTTCTCCTTCGCCAGCTCTTCGCCGATCTCGACGAAGGCCGCCGGCTGGACGATGGCATTGCTGCGCGCGTGCTTGGTCCAGAAGTGGTGGTGCTCGGTGAGCCGGTAGGTGGTTGCCGCGTAGGGGAACTCCTCCTTCTTGCCGAAGGCCTCCATGTCGCCCTTGAAGACGCGCGCCGCCGGATTGCTGACGGCCTTCGGATTCGTCGGGCACATCAGGTTCACGCCGACCGGCGTCTCGAACGGCTCGTAGTGCTCGGGGAACGGTCCCTCGGCCATGCCGATCGCGTGCAGGCGCGCCACGCCTTCCGGGTTCATGATGAACGGGCCCACGCCCTGTTCGGGCGCCGCGTCGAGCCGCATGTCGGGCACGTCGGCTCCGCCCGCCCACGTCCTGCCGTTCCACGCCAGGTAGCTGCGCGACGGGTCCCAGGGCTTGCCGTCCTTGTCGGCGCTCGCACGGTTGTAGAGGATGCGGCGGTTGGCCGGCCACGAGAAGCCCCAGTTCGGGTACACGCCCAACCCGGTCGGGTCGGAGGTGTCGCGCCGCGCCGTCATGTTGCCCGCCTGCGTCCAGCAACCGGCGTAGATCCAGTTGCCGCACGCCGTGGAGCCATCGGCCTGCAGCAGCGCGAAGTTGGGCATCTGCTCGCCCGCCTTCACCAGCACCGCGCGCGGCGCCGACGGATCCTTCGGGTTCGGCGGCGCCAGCACGTCGGAAACCGCCTTGCCGTTGATCTCGCGCAGCAGCTCGGTCGGGTGCGGCACCAGCGGGTTCAGGTACGGCCAGGTGAGGTTCATCACCGGCTCGGGCAGCGTGCCTCCGTCCTTCGCGTACATCTGGCGCAGCTTGATGAACAGCCGCGCCATGACCTCCGAGTCGACCAGCGCTTCGCCCGGGGGCGGAACGGCCGCTTCCTTCCAGCTGACCACGCGGCTGGAGTTGGTGAAGCTGCCGGTTTCCTCGGCGAAACAGCTGGTCGGGAAGCGGAACACCTCGGTCTGGATCTTCGACGCGTCGACGTCGTTGAGCGGTCCGTGGTTCTTCCAGAACTCGCTCGTCTCGGTCTCCAGCGGATCCATGATGACCAGGTACTTCAGCTTCGCAAGGGCAGCCGACAGCTTCTTCTGGTTGGGCACCGACCCGAGCGGGTTGAAGCCCTGGCAGATGAAGCCGTTCATCTTGCCCTGGTGCATCAGCTCGAAGATGTGCAGGGCGTCGTAGCCCGCGTCGCGCTTCGGCAGCCAGTCGTAGGCAAAGTCGTTCTCGGCGGTGGCCGCATTGCCGTAGTAGGCCTTGCACAGGCTGGTGAACCACTTCGGGAAGTTCTGCGTGAACGCCATCTGGTTCGGGCGCAACGGCTTGGGCGTGCGCTTGGCCAGGTACTCCGCCCGGGTCGGGTCGGAATCCATCGGCGCCAGCATGTAACCCGACAGCACCTCGGAATAGGCGTTCATGTCGGTGATGCCCTGCACGTTCGCGTGACCGCGCAGCGCGTTGACACCGCCGCCGGGCCGACCCATGTTGCCCAGCAGCAGCTGGATCATCGCCATCGTGCGGATGTTCTGCGAACCGACCGAGTGCTGCGTCCACCCGAGCGCGTAGCAGATCGTCATCACCTTCTCGGGCCCGGCCGTTCCCGCGATGAGCTCGCAGACCTTCAGGAACTGATCCCTCGGCGTGCCGGTGATGCGGCTGACCTGCTCGGGCGTGTAGCGGCTGTAGTGCTTCTTGAGCTGCTGGAACACGCAGCGCGGGTCCTGCATCGACTCGTCGACCTTGATGAACCCGTCCTCGCCGAGCTGGTATCCCCAGGTGGCCTTGTTGTAGGCCCGCCTGGCCTCGTCATAGCCGCTGAAGAAGCCGTTGTCGAAACCGAAGCCCTCCTTCGTCAGGAAGGTGGCATCGGTATTGGTCTTGACGTACTCGTGGTGGATCTTGTCGTTCGTCAGCAGGTAGTTGATCACCCCGCCGAGGAAGGCGATGTCGGTTCCCACGCGAATCGGCGCGTAGTAGTCGGCCACCGCGGCCGAGCGCGTAAAGCGAGGATCGACGACGACGAGCTTCGCCTTGCGGTGTTGCTGCGCCTCGGTCACCCACTTGAAGCCGCACGGGTGCGCTTCGGCGGCATTGCCGCCCATGATCAGGACGAGATCCGTGTTCCGGATATCGGTCCATGAGTTGGTCATCGCTCCGCGACCGAACGTCGGGCCCAGACTGGACACCGTCGGTGCGTGTCAGATACGTGCTTGCGTATCGAGTGCGACCATCCCGAGGCCGCGAGCGACCTTGACGCTGAGGTAACCGGATTCGTTCGAAGCCGCCGAGGAAATCAGGAAGCCGGTCGTGTTCCAGCGGTTGACCGTGACGCCCTGCGCGTTCTTCTGGATGAGGTTCGCGTCGCGGTCGGCCTTCATGTGCTTGGCGACGCGCGTGAGGGCCTCGTCCCACGAGATGCGCTTCCAGTCGTTCGAGCCGGCTTCGCGCACCTGCGGGTACGTGACCCTGTTCTCGCTCTTGATCATGTCGAGCACGCCCGCGCCTTTCGGGCACAGCGTGCCGCGGCTGACCGGGTGGTCGGGATCGCCCTCGATGTGGACGATCGACGCCTTGACGTTCTTGGCCTTGTCGCCCAGCGTGTACATGATCAGTCCGCAGCTGACCGAGCAATACGGACAGGTGCTGCGGGTTTCGGTGGTGCGGGCCAGCTTGAACTGCCTGGTTGCGGCCAGCACGGGTGCCGGCGAGAACCCCAGGGCCGCCAGGCTGGAGCCGGCAAGCCCCGCCCCGCTGACCCTGAAGAACTGTCTCCTGCTCATATCCATATAGGATTTCCTCCTGAACGAGCGAATCCGAACCTGTCCTTCTCAGTGACAAACGGCTGAAGGATGCCATGATTTAGATCATTTATGTGGGATCGCGCTAGGTGTGAAGCGTCAAGACGTTGTTGTCTGACGCGGACTTGAGTCTGGACATG
>CAZBTE010000101.1:0-7865 GCA_964494665.1 uncultured Limnobacter sp. | reverse complement strand
TTCGGCGCCGAGGGCGGCGGGGGTGGCGCCGGCACGACGGGTGCTGCCGCGACCGCCGGCTGCACCGGCACCTCGAGCGGGAGGGGCGCTGGCTCGGGTTCGGGCTGGGCAACCGGCAAGGACTCGGAAGGGTGAGGCGGCGCGACGAACGCCGGTTTCACCGGAACCGGCTTGGGCTTGACGGTGACGACCGGTCGCGGTTTCGGAGGCGGTACCGACGGCTTGGGCGGCGGCGGCGGCGCGACTTCGGGCTGCGGTGGCGCCGGGGGAGCGATCAGGTCGACCAGGATCGGCATCACGTCGCCCACCGCGTGGCGCACGGGCTCGACCTGGAGCAGGGCCCAGGCGCCTGCGAGATGCAACGCTGCCATCGCCACCGCCACGATGCGGCGAGCACTCGGAGAGATGGGCTCCACGGTAGCGAGGGGAAGAGGCGTCGTGCGCAAGGGAAGGTTCGCAGGGAAGGAAGTCCGCAGGGATTGGCGATCGGGCGGTCGGGGTGGACGATCGGAGGGTTGCGTTCGGGTCGTGCGCAGCGCGAGCCGGAATGGTAATGCGAACCAGTCGTGTTCGCAAGTAGCGTCCGCCGATGGCAGGCCGGCGCTTTGTCGGCGCGCGGGACACCGGAGCGGCTTCGTCCGTCCGGATCGTCCGTTCGCCCGATCGCGCGAACGCCGGAACCTGCCTAGCATCGGCCGATGTCGTGGCTCGCTGCGCTCCTGCGGGCAGTGCCGTTGCCGGTGCCGATCGTGGTGGCCGCGCTGTTCGTCCATCGGCTGCCGGCGCTGCCCGGGCAACCGGTTGCGCTCGCGCTGCTGGTCGCCGGCCTGTCGGGGCTGATCGTCGCTGGCGGCCGTCGCGGTCATGCGTGGCGCCTGCTCGCGATGGGTGCGGCCGCAGCCGGGTGGACGCTGCTTGCGGCCGCGCACGGCCTGGCCGAGCGCCTCGATGCGGCGCAGGAGGGTCGCGATTTCGTCGTGGTCGGGCTGGTCGCATCGATGCCCAGCGCGACCGACCACGGCACGCGCTTCGCGTTCGACATCGAGCACTGCGTGCCGCAGGTCGCAGACTGTCCGGACGGCCGCCGCGTGCGCCTGAGCTGGTCGGCGTTCGGCGGGTCGCCGGTCGACGGGACGGCCGCGCGCAGCGAGATCGGCAAGCCTCGACCCGGAGAGCGCTGGCGGCTGAACGTGCGGCTCAAGCGCCCGCATGCGTTGCACAACCCCGGCGTGTTCGACGCCGAACTGCGCGCGCTCGAGGAAGGCATTGCTGCCGGTGGCTACGTTCGGGCGTCGCGCCGCACGGCCATGCCCAACGAGTGGCTCGGCTCGTACGGATGGAGCCTCGGCGCCGCGTTCGAGGCAGCGCGTGCGCGGTTGCGCGACGCAATGTGGGCGGCACTGCGCGATACGCGCCAGGACGCCGCGGGCGTGCTGGTCGCGCTGGTGGTGGGCGACCAGGCAGCGATTCCGTCGCGCTGGTGGGAGATCTTCAACCGCACCGGAATCGGGCACCTGATGAGCATCTCCGGCCTGCACGTGACGATGCTGGCCGGACTGTCGGTGCTGGTCGCGCGCCGCGCGCTGCGCAGTGCGGCGGCGGCGCGCAGCGGCCTGCTGCTGCGCTGGCCGGCAAACCGCCTCGCCTGGCTGTTCGGCGTGCTCACCGCATTCGTCTATGCCGGGCTGGCCGGATGGGGCATTCCTGCGCAGCGCACCTGCTGGATGCTGGCGGTCGCCGGCGTGTCGCTGTTCAGCGGGCGCACGCGTTCGGTCGCGCACGTGCTGGCACTGGCGACCGGTGTCGTCACCGTGCTCGATCCCTGGGCGCCGCTCGCTGCCGGCTTCTGGCTCTCGTTCGCCGCGGTGGCGGCGATCACGCTGCACGGATCGGACCGCCGTCCCCGTGCGACGTCACCAGCTTCGATCCAGTCCGGGCAGCGCCTGCATCGCATGCGTCGAGCGCTCGTCGAGGCGGCGCGAACCCAGTGGGCGGCCACGCTCGCACTGGTGCCGCTCGGTGCGTTGTTCTTCTCCAGCGTCTCGCTCGTCGGCCCGCTGGCCAATGCATTCGCGATTCCGCTGGTCTCGGCATTGATCACGCCGCTCGCGATGCTGGCCGCGTCGTTCCTGCCGTGGCTGCCGCAGGTCGGCGCACTGTTGTTGCAGCCGACCGTGCTCGCTGCCGGCTTGCTGCTCGATCTGGTCGAGTTCCTGGCCGCATCGCCATGGGCAGCCGTGGTCGTGCCGCAGCCGGGCGCCGCCGCGCTGGTGCTCGCCAGCGTGGCGGTGGCGCTCGTTCTGTGGCCGATGCGGGTGCCGGCGCGCCACGCGGCACTCGCCGGCCTGCTGCCACTGGCTGCGCCGCTCGCACAGTTGCCGCCACTGGGCGCGCTGCGCGTGACCGCCTTCGACGTCGGACAGGGCATGGCAGTGCTGGTGGAAACCTCCACGCGGCGCCTGCTGTACGACACCGGCCCGCTCTACGGCGGCGACTCGGAGGCCGGCGCGCGCGTGATCCTGCCGTGGCTGCGTGCGCGCGGCATCGCCCACCTCGACGCGCTCGTGATCTCGCACCTCGACTCCGATCACTCCGGCGGCGTGCCGAGCCTGCTGCGCAATCTGCGCATCGACTGGATTGCAGGGACGCTTCCTGCCGGACACCCGGCGCGCGAATCGGGCCGGCCGTTCCACGCGTGCCATCGGGCCCACGGGTGGAAGTGGGGCGAGGTCGCCTTCGAGTTCCTGCATCCCGGCGGCGAGCCGCTGCGTGGCGCGAAGTCGCCCACCAATGCATCGAGCTGCGTGCTGCGCGTGGTCGCACCGGCAGCGCGCGTGCTGCTCACCGGCGACATCGAAGCCGGACAGGAGCGCTTGCTGGTTCAGCACTACGGCGACGACGGCCTGCGTGCCGACCTGATGCTGGCGCCGCATCACGGCAGCAGCACTTCGTCGAGCGCCCGGTTCCTCGCCGCGGTGAGGCCGCGCCACGCAATTGCCCAGGTGGGCTTTCGCAATCGCTTCGGGCATCCCGCCGCAAAGGTGGTCGAACGCTACCGTGCCGCGGGCATCCCGCTGCTGCGCAGCGATCGCGATGGGGCGATCGTGCTGGACTACGCCGTCGGGCAGCAGCCGCGGCTCGCGCGCTCACGCGTCGACGATCGCCGCTACTGGCGGATTCGCCTGGTTGACGATCCGGCCTCGCCCGGCGAGGCGGTGGTGCCGGCGGCGCGCGGACGAGCTGCGCAGGACGCTACTGCGCGGTCCAGCCGCCGTCCATCGCCCAGGCCACGCCCCGCACCTGCGCGGCGGCCGGCGAACACAGGAACACGGCCAGCTCGCCGAGCTGTTCCGGCGTGACGAACTCCTGCGACGGCTGCTTCTCGGCCACCAGCGCGACCTTCGCCTGCTCGACCGTCTGGCCGCTCTGTGCCGCGCGTGCATCGATCTGCTGCTGGACCAGCGGCGTGAGCACCCAGCCCGGACAGATCGCGTTGCAGGTGATGCCGGTGCGCGCGTTCTCCAGCGCCACCACCTTGGTCAGCCCGACCAGGCCGTGCTTGGCCGCCACGTAGGCGGACTTCTCGACCGAGGCGACGAGCCCGTGGGCCGAGGCGATGTTGACGATGCGGCCCCAGTTGCGCTTCTGCATCGCCGGCAGCGCGCAGCGCGTGGCGTGGAACGCGGCCGACAGGTTGAGTGCGAGCACCGCGTCCCAGCGCTCGGTCGGAAAGCGCTCGACCCGGGCCACGTGCTGGATGCCCGCGTTGTTGACCAGGATGTCGACCGCGGCGCCGCGCGCCTCGAGGCGGGCGAACATCGCCTCGATCTCGGACGGCTTCGAGAGATCGGCACCGTCGTGGACCACTTCCACACCGTGCGAGGCCGCCAGTTCGCCGCGCAGCCTTTCGATCTGCTGCGGGTCGCCGAAACCGTTGAGCACGAGGTTCGCGCCGCTGCGCGCCAGCGCGCGCGCGATGCCCAGGCCGATGCCGCTGGTCGAGCCGGTCACGAGTGCGAGCTTGCCTTCGAGCATGGTGCCTCCCTGTACAATGCCGCCGGAATTGTAGCCGCTCGCAAGCGGCCCGAATCGATGCTCGAACCCCGCCTGCGCCACGTCACGTGCACGAGTCCGAAGGGACTGCACCGCCTTGCCTACTGGGAATGGTCGCCCGAAGGCGGCGCGGCCCTTGCCCCCACGGTGCTGTGCGTGCACGGGCTCACGCGCAACGGGCGCGACTTCGACGCGCTGGCCGCGCGGCTGTCGAGGCGCTGGCGCGTCGTGTGTCCCGACATGATCGGGCGGGGCCGCTCCGACCGCGCCGCCGATCCGCAGTTGTATGCGCTGCCGCAGTACATCGCCGACTGCGTGACGCTGATCGCGCGGCTCGACGTCGAGCGGGTGGCGTGGGTGGGCACGTCGATGGGCGGACTGATCGGCCTGCTGCTGGCGGCAATGCCCGGCACTCCGATCGGACGGCTGGTGCTCAACGACATCGGCCCGGTGATCGACGAGGCAGGTCGCGCGCGCATCGCAACCTACGTCGGGCACGACCCGGTGTTCGCGACCGAGGCCGAAGCGGTGGCGGCGTTGCGCGAGCTGATGCGCGACTTCGGTCCGCACACCGACGACCAGTTCAGGCTGCTGTCGCGCAACTACCTGGTGCGCCGCAACGGCGGATGGGGATTCGGCTACGACCCGGCGATCGCGCTGCCGTACCGCGCCCAGCAGGGCGAGCAGGCACCCGACCTGTGGCCGATGTACGACGCGATCCGCTGCCCGACACTGGTGACGCGGGGCGCGCAATCCGACATCCTGTCGGCGGCCACCGCGGCGCAGATGACGCAACGCGGCCCGAAGGCTGCCTGCGTGGTTTTCGAAGGCGTCGGCCACGCGCCGACGCTGATTGCGTCCGAGCAGATCGACGCGGTCGAACGTTTCCTTTCCGGAGAGTTCCAATGACGATCCAGCGGCTGCACGTCGGTCCGCGCATGTCCGAGGCGGCGATCCACAATGGCGTCGTCTATCTGGCGGGACAGGTGGCCGAAGACGCGTCGCTCGACGTCGGCGGCCAGACGCGCCAGGTGCTGGCGGCGATCGACCGGCTGCTCGCCGAGGCCGGCAGCGATCGCACGCGCATCCTGCAGGCACAGGTCTTCCTGGCCGACATCGGCGACTTCGCGGCGATGAACGCGGTGTGGGATGCGTGGGTGCCCGCCGGTCACACGCCGGCACGCGCGACCGTCGAGGCGCGGCTGGCCGCGCCCGAGTATCGCGTCGAGATCAAGGTGATCGCGGCACAGGGCGAGCCGGCGACCTGATCGCGGTGGCCGCGCGGGCGGCGCCCGCCGTCCGCGTCACCGCCCGCCCGGCGCCGCGCAGGCGTTACCGCCAGCGGGCGCGGTCGATGATCCTTGCTGCGTTCACCTGCGCGCGGCCCACCGCCCCGATCGGCAGGTCGTCGGCCTTGAACCGCCCGAGCGACTCGAGTGCCTGGTTGCCGCTGTCGACGCTCGCGACGACCGGCCATTCGTTGTTGCCGGCGGCGAAGTGGGTCTGCGCCGAATCGCTCGCGAGATACTCCAGGAACCGGATCGCATTGTCGCGGTTGGGTGCGTGCTTCGCGACGCCGGCGCCCGCAACGTTGACGTGGGTGCCGAAGCTCTTCTGGTTCGGCCAGATCATGGCGACGCGCGAGGCGACTTCCTTGTCCTGCGGCTTGTCGGAACGCAGGAGGCGCACCAGGTAGTAGGTATTGGTGAGCGCGACGCCGCATTCGCCGCTCGCCACGGCGCGAATCTGGTCGGTGTCGCCACCGCGCGGCGCGCGGGCAAAGTTGGCCACCACGCCGCGCGCCCATTCCTCGGCTTTCGGCTCGCCCAGGTGCTCGGACATCGCACCGATCAGCGAAAGCATGTACGGATGCGCGCCCGAGCGGGTACACACCATTCCCTTCAGTTCCGGTCTTGCGAGGTCTTCGTAGTTCTGCACCAGCGCAGGATCGACCTTGGCCTTGTTGTAGACGATCACGCGTGCGCGCGTGGACAGGCCGAACCACTCGCTGCCCTTGCCGTCGTCCTTGCCGCGCAGCGTGGCGGGGATGCGCTTCTCGAGCACCGGCGACTTGACCGGCTGGAACAGGCCCTCGATCTGCGCTTTCCACAGGCGTGCCGCATCGACCAGCAGCAGCACGTCGGCCGGGCTGTTGGCGCCTTCGTTGCGCAACCGCTCGAGCAGCGCCTCGTCGCCGGCCTCGATGCGGTTGATGCGGATACCGGTCTGCTTCGTGAAGTCGTTGTACAGCGCCTCGTCGGTCTGGTAGTGGCGCGCCGAGTAGAGGTTGAGCACCTTCTCCTGCGCCGCGGCGGGCGCAGCCAGCACGGCGAGCAGCGAGGCCGACAGGAGGGCGTGGATCGTCGTTCGGTTCATGGCCGGGTCTTCTTCCGGTGAAGGATGGATGGGAGCAGGGGCAAGGCCCGGGGCGACATTAATCGAAACGAGAAAGGTTCGCAATAGGCTTGACGCATTAACGCGAATACGTGTCATTCGCGTACACGGATCGCATCGAGCGACCGGCTTTCGGATGGGGACGCGAACGATGAAGGCATTGCTGGTAGGGGCCGACCGGCTCGGCAACATTCCGCAGGTGCTCACCGAGTACGGCATATCGGTGATGCGACACGTCTCCGGCAGGGACCCGTCTGCGCAGCGGGGCGACCGGTCGGTGCCGGCAGGCGCCGAACTGGTGATCATGTTCACCGACTTTCTCGGCCACAACGTGATGCGCGGCTATCGCGACGCAGCGCGTCGCAAGGGCCTTGCGGTGGTGGCGTGCCGACGATCCACCTGCAGCCTGCGCGGCGCGCTCGATGCCTGCCTGCTGTGTCGTGAGGGTGCAGGCGTTTCCGGGGCCGCCGCCCGCGAGCATTGAGCCGCACACGGGGCAGCATGTCCGCAGCAGGTGTAAGCCATCCGTAAGAGGTGGCCGTAGAATGCGCCGGGATGGCGACTGCCGGACAGGAGGGGAGCGGACATGGGTGCGGGCGACACGGCGAAGGCGACTTCGCTGAAGGACTTTCATGCGCGGTCGATCAACGATCGCGAGGGTTTCTGGGCCGAGCAGGCCGCGCTGATCGACTGGCATCGGCCGTTCGGCCAGGTGCTCGATTACTCGCGGCCGCCGTTCGCGCGCTGGTTCGTGGGCGGGCTCACCAACCTGTGTCACAACGCGGTCGACCGTCACCTCGCGACCCAGCGCGACGCACCCGCATTGATCCACGTCTCCACCGAGACCGACAGCGAGCGCGTCTACACCTTCGGTGAACTGCACCGCGAGGTGATGCGCATGGCGGCGGTGATGCGCGCGCTGGGCGTGCGCCGCGGCGATCGCGTGCTGATCTACATGCCGATGATTCCCGAGGCGGCGTTCGCGATGCTGGCGTGCGCGCGCATCGGTGCGATCCACTCGGTGGTGTTCGGCGGGTTCGCCTCGCACAGCCTGGCCAGCCGCATCGACGACGCGAGCCCGGCGCTGGTCGTGAGCGCCGACGCCGGCTCGCGCGCCGGCAAGGTGGTGCCGTACAAGCCGCTGCTCGACGTCGCTCTCGAGCTGGCCCGCAACAAGCCCGCCAACGTGCTGATGGTCGATCGCGGCCTGGTGCCGTTCGATCGCAAGCCCGGCCGCGACCACGACTACGCGCCGCTGCGCGAGCGTCATCTCGACGCCGAGGTGCCCGTCGAATGGCTCGAGTCGAACGAGGTCAGCTACACGCTGTACACGTCGGGCACCACGGGCACGCCGAAGGGGGTGCAGCGCGACGTGGGCGGCTACGCGGTCGCGCTGGCCGCGTCGATGAAGTACATCT
>CAZBTE010000100.1:0-7884 GCA_964494665.1 uncultured Limnobacter sp. | reverse complement strand
GTCGACGACGAGAGCGATCCGTCCAAGGCCACCGACAACGTCAACAAGCTGATCAAGCGCGACCAGGTCGACGTGGTCGTGGGCACCGTGCACTCGGGCGTCGCGATGGCGATGGCCAAGGCGGCCAAGGACAGCGGCACGCTGCTGATCGTGCCCAACGCCGGCGCCGATGCGGTCACCGGCCCGATGTGCGCGCAGAACATTTTCCGCACGTCGTTCTCGAACTGGCAGCCCGGCTTCGCGATGGGCCAGGTGATGGCCAATCGCGGCCACAAGACCGCGGTCACGATCACCTGGAAGTACGCGGCCGGCGACGAGAGCGTCAACGGCTTCAAGGAGAGCTTCACCAAGGCCGGCGGCAAGGTGGTCAAGGACCTCACGGTGCCGTTCCCGAGCGTCGAGTTCCAGGCGCTGCTCACCGAGATCGCTTCGCTCAAGCCCGACGCGGTCTACACGTTCTTCGCCGGCGGCGGCGCGGTCAAGTTCGTCAAGGACTACGCGGCGGCGGGCCTGGGCAAGAGCATCCCGCTCTATGGCGCGGGCTTCCTCACCGACGGCACGCTCGAGGCGCAGGGCGATGCGGCGGCCGGGCTGTTCACCACGCTGCACTACGCCGACGGCCTGGACAACGCGCGCGACAAGTCGTTCCGCCTCGGCTACGCCAAGGCTTACAAGATGCAGCCCGACGTCTACGCGGTGCAGGGGTACGACGCGGCGCAACTGCTCGCGGCGGGGCTCGGCGCGGTGAAGGGCGACATCAGCAAGCGCGACGCGATGTACGCGGCGATGGGCAAGGCACGTATCGACAGCCCGCGCGGCGCGTTCACGCTGTCGAAGTCGCACAACCCGGTGCAGGACATCTACCTGCGCAAGGTCGAGGGCAAGGTCAACCAGGTGCAGAGCGTCGCGGTCAAGGCGCTGGCCGACCCGGGACGCGGCTGCCGCATGTAGGGACCGATCCGCGCGTAGCGCGGCACGGGAAGCGGCGCGCCGCCGCTTCCCGGCGCCGCCGTGCGCCGGATGCACCGCATGGATCCGGTCGTCTTTCTCGTCCAGTGCCTGAACGCGATCCAGTACGGGCTGCTGCTGTTCCTCGTCGCCAGCGGGCTGACGCTGATCTTCGGGATCATGGGCGTCATCAACCTCGCCCACGGCAGCTTCTACATGATCGGCGCCTACATGGCGTTCGCGCTGGCGCCGCTGGTCGAGCAGACGCTCGGGGGCGGCTTCTTCACCACGCTGGCCATCGCGATCGCGCTGTCGGTGGCGCTGGGCTACGTGCTCGAATGGCTGTTCTTCAGCTACCTCTACGAGCGTGAGCACCTGCAGCAGGTGCTGATGACCTACGCGCTGATCCTGGTGTTCGAGGAAACGCGCAGCATCCTGATCGGCAACGACGTGCACGGCGTGCGCGCGCCCGACTGGCTGTCGGGCACCATCCCGCTCGGCGAGCTGATGACCTACCCGGTCTATCGCCTGTTCATCTCCGCGGTCTGCGTGCTGGTCGCGCTGGGGCTGTTCTGGGTGATCACGCGCACGCGCCTCGGCATGACGATCCGCGCCGGTGCCTCGAACCGCGAGATGGTCCAGGCAATGGGCGTCAACATCAAGTTCCTCTACCGGGTGGTGTTCTCGGTCGGCGTCGCGCTGGCGGCGCTGGCGGGCGCCATCGCCGCGCCGATGTCTTCGGTGTACCCCGGCATGGGCAACCAGGTGCTGATCATCTGTTTCGTCGTCGTGGTGATCGGCGGCATCGGTTCGATCCGCGGCGCGCTGCTGGCCGCGCTGCTGGTCGGCTTCGTCGAGACCTTCGGAACGGTCTTCTTCCCGCAGGCCGCCGGCGTGCTGGTGTACGTGCTGATGGCGATCATCCTGTTGTGGCGGCCCGAAGGGCTGTTCCGCACCGCCTGAGCCGCGTCGATGAACGATCTCGTGTCCCGGATCATCCCGGTCGCCGTAGTGGCGATCCTGCTCGCGCTGTTCCCGCTGTTCGGCGGCAAGTTCGCCGTCGACCTGGTGGTGCGCATCATGATCCTGGCGATCTTCGCGCTCAGCCTCGAGCTGCTGGTCGGCCAGACCGGGCTGGTGTGCTTCGGCCACGCCGCGTTCCTCGGCATCGCCGCCTACACCGCGGCGCTGCTGTCGCCGCAGTCGGAACCCGCGCCGTTGCTGCTGCTGCTGCCGGCCGCGGTGCTGGCCGCCGGACTGTACGCGCTCGTGGTGGGGGCGCTGTCGCTGCGCACGCGCGGCATCTACTTCATCATGGTCACGCTGGCCTTCGCGCAGATGGCCTACTACGTGTTCCACGACACCAAGCTCGGCGGCGGCAGCGACGGCATCTACCTGTACTTCCGCCCGGCGCTCTCGATCGCCGGCTGGCAGCCCTTCGACCTGGACAGCGGGTACACCTTCTACTACTTCGTGCTCGCGTCGCTGGCGTTCACCTTCGCGTTGCTCGCGTTCCTCGCGCGCAGCCGCTTCGGCCGCGCGCTGGCCGGCATCCGCGTGAACGAGCAGCGCATGCGCGCGGTGGGCTTCGCCACCTATGGCTACAAGCTGGCCGCATTCGTGGTCGCCGCGATGCTGGCGGGGCTGGCCGGCTTCCTCTATGCGCTGAAGGACGGCTTCGTGAACCCGGAGCTGCTGTCGTGGCACCAGTCGGGTGCGGTGCTGATCATGATCATCCTGGGCGGCATCGGCAGCCTGCGCGGCGCGGTGATCGGCGCGTTCGCCTTCGTGCTGCTGCAGGAGCTGTTCCAGTCGCAGGCGGTGTTCGGCCGCTTCGCTCAGCACTGGCAGCTCACGCTCGGCTTCGCGATCATCGCCTGCGTCGCACTGATGCCCAACGGCATCGTCGGCATCGGCCGCCAGCTCGGGCGCCGGGTCTCGCACCTTCGGAGGCTGCGCCATGCCTGAGCCGGCAAGCGGCGAAGTGCTGCTGCGCGCACGCGGCGTCTCGCGCAGCTTCGGCGGCCTGCGGGCGGTCGACGACGTGTCGATCGAGGTGCGCCAGGGCACGGTTCACGCGGTGATCGGCACCAACGGAGCGGGCAAGTCCACGCTGATCAACCTGGTGTGCGGCGAGATCCAGGCCACCCAGGGCACGGTCGAACTGCTCGGGCACGACGTGTCGCGCTGGTCGCAGCCGCGGCGCGCGCTGGCGGGGCTCGGCCGCAGCTACCAGCGCAACACCATCTACGCGCCCTTCACGGTGCTCGAGAACTGTCGCCTGAGCGCGCAGGCGCGCCTGCCGAAACCCTGGGACTGGTTCGCCCCGGCGGCCCGTTGCGAGTTCAGCCTTGCGGCAGCCCGCCAGGCGCTCGACAAGGCCGGCCTGGCCGCGCAGGCGCACCTGCAGGCCGGCGCGCTGTCGCACGGGCAGAAGCGCCAGCTCGAGATCGCGATGTGCCTGGCCACGCATCCGCGCGTGCTGGTGCTCGACGAGCCGCTGGCCGGCATGGGCGCGGAGGAGTCCGAACGCATGCTGTCGCTTCTCGAGGGCCTGAAGGCCGAGCACGCGATCCTGCTGGTCGAGCACGACATGGACGCGGTGTTCCGCGTCGCCGACGAGATCACCGTAATGGTCAACGGACGCGTGATCGCCAGCGGGGCGCCGGAGGCCATCCGCGCCAACCCCGACGTGCAGACCGCGTACCTGGGCGAGGAGGGCGTGCATTGAGCGCGTTCGTCGAGATCGCCGACCTGCACGCGTACTACGGCGAGAGCCACGTGCTGCAGGGCGTGAACCTGCGCATCGAGGCCGGCGAGTCGGTCGGGCTGCTCGGGCGCAACGGCATGGGCAAGACCACGCTGATCCGCGCCATGCTCAGGCTGATGCGCGCCACCACCGGCCGCATCATGATCCGCGGGCACGATCGCACCGGCGAGCGCCCCGATCGCGTGGCGCGGCTGGGGATCGGCTACGTGCCCGAAGGGCGCGGCATCTTTCCGAACCTGTCGGTGCGCGAGAACCTGTTGATGGCTGCCCGCCCAGGCGTGAGCGGCAAGGCCGACTGGACGCTCGAGCGCGTGCTCGAGACCTTTCCGCGCCTCACCGAGAGGCTGGACAACGGCGGCAACCAGCTCTCGGGCGGCGAGCAGCAGATGCTGTCGATCGGCCGCGCGTTGATGACCAATCCCGAGCTGATCGTGCTCGACGAGGCCACCGAAGGGCTGGCACCGCTGATCGTCAAGGAGATCTGGCGCATCGTTGCCGACATCCGCGCCAGCGGCATCACCTCGCTGGTGGTCGACCGCAACTATCGTGCGGTGCTCGCGCACACCGATCGCTGCGTCGTGCTCGAACGCGGGCGCGTGGTGCTCGAAGGCGAGTCGCAGGCGTTCGCGCGCGACGAGCGCGCCCTGCAGACCTACCTGGGCGTGTAGCCGCCGGGCCCGGTCTCAGGCGTCGTTCACCGTCAGCAGTCCAGCGGCCGACTGGTTCGGCTCGGGGCTGAACGTCACCACGTGGTCGGCGTCGAAGCGGATGCCGATGCGCTCGCCAACCGCATGGTTGTGGTGGCTCGGCACCAGCGCGAGCAGCATCGTGCCGCTGGGCAGGCGCAGCGTGTAGAGGAATTGCGCGCCCCGGAAAGCCTTGCGCACGACCTCGGCCTTCAGCGGGCTGGAGTCGTCGTGCACCACGTCGTCGGGCCGCAGCAGCACGGTGACCTCGCCATGCAGGTTGGCCGTGACGCCGGCCATCGCCTGCTCGCGCCGCGCGCGGATCGGCAGGCAGCCGAGTTCCAGATCTACGTGGGCGTTGCCGTCGCGCTGCACCAACAGGCCCGGCAGGAACGCGCCCAGCCCGACGAAGTCGGCCACCAGGCGCGTGGCCGGCTGGTGGTAGAGCCGATACGGCGTGTCCCACTGCTCGATGCGGCCGGCGTCCATCACGCCGATGCCGTCGGCCAGTGCGAATGCCTCGTACTGGTCGTGCGTCACCAGCAGGGCGGTGGTGCCGTTGCGTTTCAGGATGTCGCGCAGGTCGAGGGCCAGCCGTTCGCGAAGGTCGGGATCGAGGTTCGAGAACGGCTCGTCGAGCAGCAGCACTGCCGGCGCAGGGGCGAGCGCGCGCGCCAGCGCGACCCGCTGCTGCTGCCCGCCGGACAGCTCGTGCGGGAAGCGGCGGGCGATGTCCGGCAGGCCGACCAGTTCGAGCATCTGCGCGATGCGCGCAGGGCGCTGTGGGGCGGGCATCGCGCGCAGCCCGAACGCCACGTTGGCAGCCACGTCGAGGTGCGGAAACAGCGCGTAGTCCTGGAACACCACGCCCACGCCGCGCCGCTCCGGTTCCACCCACCGTTCGGGCGAGGCGACGCAGTGCTCGTCGATGTGCACGCAGCCTTGGTCGGGTCGCACGAAGCCCGCGATGGTGCGCAGCGCCGTGGTCTTGCCGCAACCCGAGGCGCCCAGCAGGCAACCGATCTCGCCGGGCTGCAGCTGGAACGACAGCCCGTCGAGCACGCGGGTCGTGCCCGAGGCTTGCGGGAACGAGACGCTCAGCGCGTCGACGCTCAGCGCCGGGACTCGAGGATTCGACGGCGGATTCAGGGACACTGCAAATGCCTATAATTCTCAGTCCCCGATTGTAGTGCCAGTTCCGGCATGCCGAATCTGCCTTTCGTCAACATCGTGCTGCCCCGCCTCCGGTTGCGGGTCGACCCGTCGCTGGGGTTGTCGCCGCGCGTGCTGGCCTTCGGATCGGTGCTCTCGGCGCTCGCGGTCGCGGCGCCGATCATCGCCCTGATCTGGCTGGCGCTTGCACCCGCCTCCGGCGCAGAGGTCGACGGTTCGCTCGCGCACCTGTTCGGCACGGTGCTGCCGCGCTACACGCTGACCACCGCCAAGCTCGCGCTGACCGTGCTCGCCATGGTGCTGCTGCTCGGCGTGAGCACCGGCTGGCTGGTGGCCGCCTACGAGTTCCCGGGTCGGCGCGCGCTGTCCTGGATGCTGGTGTTGCCGCTGGCCACGCCGGCATTCGTGATGGCGTATGCCTATACCGATTTCCTCGCCAGCTTCGGGCCGCTGCAGAGCGGCCTGCGGCGCATGACCGGATGGGAGGTCGGGGAGTACTGGTTTCCCGACATCCACTCCTGGCCGGCGGCCGGTGTGTTCCTCGGGCTGGCGCTCTATCCGTATGTCTACCTGCTGGCGCGCGCCGCCTTCGCGGACCGCAGCGTTTCGCTGGGCGAGGCTGCGCGCTCGCTGGGCATGAGCCGGCGCCGCACGTGGTGGCGGGTCACCTGGCCGGTGGCGCGTCCGGCGGTCGTGGCCGGGTGTGCGCTGGCGATGATGGAGACGCTGGCCGATTTCGGCACCGTCGCGTACTTCGCCGTGGACAGCTTCACCGCCGGCATCTACCGGGCCTGGCAGGGCATGGGGGATCGTGTCGGAGCGGCTCGCCTGGCGGTGATGCTGCTGGTGCTGGTGCTCGCGATGCTGGCGCTCGAGCGCGGCCAGCGCGGGCGCATGCAGTTCTACGTGCGCAGTCCGCGACCGGCGCCGCGCCGCACGCTGCGCGGCTTCGCTGCGTGGCGCGCGACACTGGTGTGCACGGCGCCGGTCGTGCTCGGCTTCTTCCTGCCGGCGCTGCTGCTGGCGGGGGCCTGGATCGACAACGGCGGCGGCTGGGATGCGCGCCTGCCGCGCTGGATCCTGAACACCGCATGGCTGGCTGCGTGCGGGGTGGCCGTGGTGGTGCCGGTGGCGCTGGTGGCGGCGTACTCGGCGCGCGTGGCCTCGTCGCCGACGCTGCGCGCCGCGCTGCTGTTCGCCAATACCGGTTACGCGCTGCCGGGCATCGTGCTGGGCGTGGGGCTGCTGATCCTCTCGGGCGCCTTCGACCGGATGCTCGCCAGCTTGGGCATGCCCGCGATGCTGGCCGGCGGCAGTGCCACCGCGGTGGTGTATGCCTACGCGGTGCGCTTCTTCTCGGTGGCTTACCAGGGCGTCGAATCGGGCCTGAAGCGGATCAGCCCGTCCATGGACCACAGTGCACGCAGCCTGGGGCGCCGGCCGCTCGAAGTGCTCGCCGAAGTGCACTGGCCGCTGATGCGTCGCAGCGTGGCGGCGGCGGCGCTGTTGGTGGCGATCGACTGCCTGAAGGAGCTGCCCGCCACGCTGGTGCTGCGGCCCTTCGACTTCGACACGCTGGCGGTGGTCGCGTACCAGTTCGCGTCCGACGAGCGGCTCGCCGAAGCGGCGCTGCCGGCGCTGCTGATCGTGCTGGTGGGCGTGACGCCGGTGCTGTGGCTGTCACGGGTCGCGCTCTCGGAGCCACGGCGCTGATGTATAATTTTCGTTTGCAGGCGCGTAGCTCAGCTGGTTAGAGCACCACCTTGACATGGTGGGGGTCGTTGGTTCGAGTCCAATCGCGCCTACCATGACATCACGGGGCGCGGCGGTGCGGCGAAGGCCCATGCGCGAGTCCGGAAACCGGGCACGAAGTGCGGCGCAGCCGCACTTTTCGTTTGCGGCCCGGCGCGCCGCAGCAACGAAGATTCGTCCGAAATGGTCCAGATCACGCTTCCCGATGGCTCGCAACGTCGCTTCGATGCGCCGGTGACGGTGGCCGAGGTGGCGGCGTCGATCGGCGCCGGACTGGCCAAGGCGGCGATCGCCGGCAAGGTGGACGGTCGCCTGGTCGACACCTCGCACCGCATCGACGCCGACGCCTCGCTGGCGATCGTCACCGAGCGTGATCCCGAGGGGCTGGAGATCCTGCGCCACTCCACCGCGCACCTGCTCGCCTATGCGGTGAAGTCGCTGTTCCCGGACGCGCAGGTCACGATCGGCCCGGTGATCGAGAACGGCTTCTACTACGACTTCTCGTACAAGCGCCCGTTCACGCCCGAGGATCTCGCCGCGATCGAGGCGAAGATG
>CAZBTE010000099.1:0-7890 GCA_964494665.1 uncultured Limnobacter sp. | reverse complement strand
GAAGAGGAGCACCTGTCGATCGTAAAGACCTGGCTCGCGTCGATGATTTTCGACAGGCCGAACCTGTCGGTGGTCTGACGCGCTGCGCATCCGGCGTGACGCGCAGCGCGTCGGCAAGTCCTGCTGCAATGCCCGCTATCGGGTACGACGCTCGCGTTCGCCGCGCGCGTCGCTGCCCGAGAGCGCGGCGTGCAGCGATTGCGCCATCGACAGGTGCTTCTGCAGCATTGGCAGCGCTTCCTGGGCGAAGGCCTTGACCTCCGGGTCCTGGGCTTCGGAAGCCGCATTCTGGAACAGCTCGAGCGTATCGCGGCGGGCGTTCACGCCCATCGATTCGGCATAGCGCCGGTCGAAACTTTCGCCCTCGGCCGTGTCCAGCAGCATGGCCTTGCCCTTCTGCAGCAGTGATGGCCGCTCGGGCAACTCGACCTGTTTCTTCGTGGCAAGTGCCTTCAGCCTCTGGTTGCTGCGCGTGTGATCGTCGACCATGGTCTGCGCGAACTCGCGCACGCGCGGGTCGCTTGCCTTGCTCAGCGCGCGCTTGCCGCTCTCCACTTCGGCATGGCCGTTCTCGGCCGCCTGCTTCATGAAAGCGACATCGCTGTGGTCGGGTTTCTCCGCGCTGGTTTGTGATACGGCCGTTCCCGCGATCGCGAGCGCGAAGACCAGCCCCATGGACGGGTAGGGACCAAAGGTATTCATTCGAGCCTCCTTCAAGGTACCCGTACTCCGCAGCAAGTCACATTCCCGAGCGATGGGGGTGTGGCGTTCCGTTCGGCGTAATCCCGGACGAGAAAGCTGTTGGTTTCGTGGCCGGGTCATGGCATATTTCATCGACCACCGGTCGAGGAGACATGCCGTGAAAACACAAAAAAGTGACGGCGAATCGGTCGCGCCGCCGATCGCCGCGATCACCGATTCTCCAATGCTTTCGAGCGCCGAAGCGGTCAGCGTGGACAAGATCCGCGACCTGCTGTTCGGCAACCAGATGCAGGACTACGATCGCCGCTTTTCCGCCATGGAGGAGCGCTTCCTGCACCGGCTCAAGGACATCGAATCCGAAGGCGCACGCAACCTTGCCGCCTTCGAGGCCAGTACCAAGAAGCAGATCGATTCCGTGGCCGGCCAGTTGCGCGAAGAGAAGGACGCGCGGGCCGAAGCGGACAAGGAGACGGAGCGCAACCTGCGCGAGACCACGCAGTCGCTCGAGAAGCGGGTGCGGCAACTCTCCGACCAGTTGGGCCAGCTCGAGCGCGACTTCGCCGAGCGCGTCACGCAGGAGTCCCAGGCGGTGCGCGACGAATTCCGGCGGCGCAACGAGGACACGCGCGCAGGCATCGAGCGGATGTTCGGCGAGCTGGGCAGCGCCAAGACCGATCGCAACCTGCTGGCCGGCCTGTTTGCGGAGGTGGCGCGCTGCCTGGGCCAGGAATCGGGCACGAAGAGCGCCACCAAGGGCAACGGCTTCGATCCGGCGCGCGCCTGGCCATCCAGCTAGCGTGACGTCGCGTGAGCGCGTCCGAGCGCACGCTCGGCTGGCTGCTGAACGAATCGGCCAGTGAGCGGGGCATCGCGCGCGACGCCCTGTCAAAGGCGTTGCTCGACGCCGCGCAAGCCGCTGATCGGGAGCAGGCGGCCGCGATTGCCGCCGCGGCGCAGCCCGATCCGCGCCTCGAGCAGCTGCGCAAGCTGCTGCTGGAGCACGAACTCGCGACGCTGTCGCGCCTGCGCGAACAACTCGACGATCCCGAGCTTTTCGGCGACGCGGTAAGCCGCGTGCTGCCGAGCGCGATCGCCCAGGCCAGCTCGCGCGACGAACGACTGGGCCAGGTGCTCGCGCCCACGGTCGAGCGCGCGACGCAGAGCTCGATCCGCAACGACCCGCGCACGCTGGTCAACATCATCTACCCGGTGATCGTGCCGGCGATCCGCAAGTCGATCGTCGAGACCATCGACGCGACGCTGCAGGCGCTCAACGCTTCGCTCGCTCACAGCCTGAGCCTGCGCGGCCTGAGATGGCGACTGGAAGCGTGGCGCACCGGCGTGCCGTTTGCCGAGGTCGTGCTGCGGCACACGCTGGTGTTCCGCGTCGAACACGTGTTCCTGATCCACCGGCACAGCGGCCTGCTGATCGCGCAGGCCACCGCCGAGGACGCGGCCAGCCAGGATCCGCAGCTGGTGTCGTCGATGCTGGTGGCGATCCAGGATTTCGTGCGCGACTCGTTCACCGGCACCGATGGCGCGCTGGACACGCTGCGCCTCGGCGAGCTGCTGCTGTGGTGCGAGCAGGGGCCGTCGGCGCTGCTCGTGGCCGTGATTCGCGGAACACCGCCCGAGGCGCTGCACGAGGTGCTCAGGAATACGCTGTCGCGCATTCACGCCGAGCGGGGCCAGGCGCTCGAGGAGTTCGACGGCGACAGCGCGCCGTTCTCAGACCTCTCGGCGCAGCTCGCCGCATGCGTGCAGCAGCGCCAGCTGACACCGGCGGGGCGACGCAGGCGCGTTCCGTGGCTGCTCCTGCTGGCGCTGCTCGCGGCGCTCGGCTTCGCGCTCGATGCCTGGCAGCGAATGCGCCACGACGACACGCTGTGGGAAGCCTACCTCGCGCGCCTGCGGGCCGAGCCGGGCATCGTCGTGGCCGGCACCGACAAGGTGGGAGGCGGCTGGCAGCTCAACGGGCTGCGTGACCCGCTGGCCGCCGATCCCGACCACCTGCTGCGCTTGTCGGGCATCGACCCGCAGCGCGTGTCGGCCAGCTGGCAGCCGTACCAGGCGCTGAATCCTTCGCTGGTGCTGCGGCGCCTGCAGGCCAGCCTCGCACCACCCCCCACGGTGACGCTGGCGACGGCGGGCGAGTCGATCGTCGCCAGCGGCGCCGCGTCGGCGGTCTGGCTGGCTCGTGCACGCGCCGTCGTCCGCTCGATGCCGCCGGGTTCGCCGCGCATCGACCTGGCCGGCGTGCGCGACCTGAACGACGGCGAGCTGGGCACGCTGCGAGTGTCCATCGAGTCGCAGAGCGTGAACTTCGACGTCAACGAGGTGATGCCGTCGCGCGAACACGAAGCGACGCTCGATTCGGTTGCGCAGGCGGTTCGCCAGCTGGCGGAGCTGTCGGCGCGGCTCGGCGTCGTGCCGCGTGTCACCGTCACCGGCCATTCCGATTCCACCGGCAAGGGCACCGTCAACCTGTCCGTGAGTGTCGCGCGCGCCGAGGTGGTGCGCGCGCTGCTGCTCAAGCGCGGCGTAAGCCCGGAGGTGATCACCGTGCGCGGTGCGGGTCCGCTGGAGCCGCTGAGGGGGGAGGCATCGGAAGCCGATCGCTCGCTGAACCGGCGCGTGTCGTTCAGGGTTACCCTCGACGAGTAGCCGATGCTGCAGAAAAAGATCTGCATGCTCGGCGCATTCTCCGTCGGCAAGACGAGCCTGGTCAGACGCTTCGTCGAGAGCACGTTCTCCGACCGTTACCTGACCACGGTGGGCGTGAAGATCGACAAGAAGCCCATCGAGGCGAACGGTCGCGCACTCGACCTGATCCTGTGGGACATCGCCGGCGAGGACGAGGTATCGGCGATCCGCATGAGTTACCTGCGCGGCAGCACGGGCTACCTGCTGGTGGCCGACGGAACCCGGGCGGTGACGCTCGACGTCGCACGCTCGCTGCAACAGCGCGTCGAGGTGGCGCTCGGGCCGGTGCCGTTCGTGCTGCTGCTCAACAAGCACGACCTGGTCGACGACTGGTGCGTGCCGGCGGGCGACGTCGCGGCGCTGCGTGAGTCGGGATGGTCGGTACGCCTGACCAGCGCGAGGACGGGCGAGGGCGTACAGGACGCATTCGCTGAACTGGCTGGCCGCATGGTCGCGTGAGCGGCGATGAGCACGCTGCCCGCGAGCGTCGAGCAGGCGCTTCATTCCGACCTTCTCGCGCAGCGCTCGCCCGCCTGGCTGCAGGTCGACACGGAGCTCGCGCTCGCCGGTGCCGGCGGATGCCTGCACCACTACGGCCTCGACGGGTTGCGCATCGGCGTGCCCGCCGCGCAGCAGGCCGCGTTTCTCGAGGGGATGCTGCCGCTGGCCGAGTCGCCGCTGCTGATCCGCGCCGTCGAGTTGAATGGCGAGCGCGCGGCGGACCTGCATTTCCATGCGCACGGCGACCATTCGTGGGTGGTGTTGCTCGACGTGACCGTCGAGCGCAACGAGTCCCGGCTGGTCCAGCAGAAGGCGTACGAGATGACGCTGATGCAGGAGAAGGAGGTGCAGCTGAATCGCCGGCTCGAGGCGACCAACGAGGCGCTGCGCGTCGCGCATCGCGAACTCGAGGTGTCGCGCGCGGCGCTGCAGCGTGCGCACGACCGGCTCTCGCAGGGGCTCAAGGAGGCAGCCGACTACGTGCGCTCGATGCTGCCGGCGCCGATGCGCGCTCCCTTCGACATCGACTGGCGCTTCCTGCCGTCGACCCAGCTCGGCGGCGACAGTTTCGGCTACCACTGGATCGACGAGCGCGCGTTCGCGCTGTACCTGCTCGACGTGTGCGGACACGGCATCGGCCCGTCGCTGCTGTCGGTGGCGGTGCTCGACACCTTGCGTAGCGGCTCGCTGCCCAACGTCGACCTGCGCGACCCGGCGCAGGTGATGGCCGCGCTGAACCGCATCTACCGGATGGAAGAACACTACGACCTGTTCTTCACGCTGTGGTACGGCGTATATGTGCCGGCCGAGCGGCGGCTCGACTACGCAGCGGCAGGGCACCCGCCGGCGCTGCTGGTCGCTCCGGGCGGCGCACGCGGGGTTCGGCAACTCGGATCACGTGGCGCGCCGATCGGCACCGTCGCGCATGGCGGGTGGCGCACCGAATCGGTGAGCGTCGCGCAACGAGACATCCTTTACATGCTGAGCGACGGTGCCTACGAGATCTCCCGGCCGGACGGGACGATGCTCGCCTTTGAAGACTTCGTCGACTTCGTCTGCTCGCTGGAAACCGCGCACGTCGAATCGGCGCTGGACCGGCTGCTGGCGTTCATCCGCGAGCAGGGTGGCGCGCGGGAGCTGGAGGACGACCTGTCGGTCGTGCGGTTCGGATTCTAGAGAGCTGGGCGGGGCCTTGCCGAACCGCCCTTCAGTGATCGAAGTGCAGCGTCAGCGTCGAGTGCCCGGCGCGCTCCGAGCACGACACGCGGTCGGCGATGCGCCTGAGCAGGAATCCGGCCAGCCTGCGCGTGCCGTCCTCGGAGGCGATGATCTCCTCGGCGCTCGGGCGCTGTTCCGGGAACTCGAGCGGCGCGCCCTTCCACGACATGCGCACCCTCACGTTGAACTCGTCGAACGATGCCTGCACCTCGATCGGTCCGTCGGCGCAGGCGTCGTCGCACAGCACTTCGACGGCCTGCGCCATCCCGAAGGCCACGCGCTCGATGACGTCGCGCCGTGCCCCCCATGCCGCCCCGAGCGCGTGGATCCATGCCTCGATCTGCCCCGTGTCGCGCGCGCCCGGTTCCACGTGCATGCGCCCGACGCGCGTGGCCCCGATGCGGAAGACCAGGTTCAAGCCCAGCGCCACCAGCGTGCCGAACACCAGTGGCGTGCCGAACATCGAGCGCGCGGCCGCCGGCAACGCCTCGATCATCGCCGGCGCGAGTTCCACCGACAGGCCGGCGAGCAGGCCCAGCCCGATCACGAGGCTGCGGCGCGTGTCCAGCAGGCGAGAGGTCACGATCTGCACGCCGTTCACGATCATGTAGGCGGCCGAGAACACCAGCGCCGCGCCGAGTACCCCCTGCGGAATGCTCATCAGCAGAAGGCCCAGCACCGGGAACAGGCCCAGCAGCAGGCACATCACCGCGATCGCCGAGGCGATGCGCCGGCTGTGCATGCCGGTGGCAACGGCCAGCCCGGCTGCCGACGACGACGTGTTGAGCCCCAGGCCGCCGATGGCGGCCGAAAGCAGGCTCCCCAACCCGTCGGCGAGCACGCCGCCGCTGACGCTGCGCATGTCGGCGCGCACCCAGCGCGGGTCGCAGGTGCTTTGCAGGATCACGATGCTGCCCGAGGTCTTGATCGACGCCGCCAGCGCGCTGACCGCGAAAGGCACCAGCAGCGCGGCGTCGAACGACCAGCCCAGGTGCGTGGTGTCCGGCCAGTCGAACAGGGCAGACCACGCCGACGGCACGAGGGGCGAGACTGCCTCGCCGGCGATGCCGAAGCGCACCGATGCGAGCATGCCGGCCGCGGCGCCCACCAGCACGCAGCCGATCCGCAGCGCGCCGCGCCCCCACACGTTCAGCGCCGTCATCACCGCCAGCGCCAGCAGCGCCGCGGCGATCGAGGAGACTGCCGCCCCGGGAAGCGGCGCGGCGCTCGCGATCATGCGCACGCCGATCGCGCCGCTGGTGATGCCCACCAGCAGCACGACGATGCCCGCGATTTCGGGCGGGAACACCGGGCGCAGCCGGCGCATCAGCGGCGCGAGCGCGATCTGGATCAGCGCCGCGACCAGCGTCATGCCGAGCACCAGCGACAGGCCGCCCGCCTGCGCCGCTGCCAGCGAGGGCACCAGGTAAATCACCGTCGCGCTCGGCCAGCACAGGAAGCCCGAACCGATCGGTCCGAACCGATGGCATTGAAGCAGCGTCGCGGCGCCGGTGGCGAGCAGGGTCAGACTGATGAACGAGGCGGTCGTCTGCGCGCTGGCGCCGGCCGCCTGCGCCACCAGCAGCGGGTAGGCAATCAGCGGCGCGGCCGCGATGACATGCTGCAGCGCTGACAGCAGCACCAGCCACGTCGGCGGAGTGTCGAGCGGCCCCCAGAAGGGCTCTGCAGCTTTCGCCGCGGGCTCAGGCATCTGCCCCCGGCCCGCCGGTCTCAAGCATGACCATCGGTCGGTGCTCCCCTGGAGTGGGCACGCTTCTTCGTGAGCGTCACGCGGTTGACTTCGCCGATCCGGGAATAGCGCATCCCGTCCATCAGCGCCTGCGTGAAGTGGATCCCGAGCCCGCCCAGGCGCCGCTCGGCCAGGGGCCGGTCGCGGTCCGCCGGCGGCAGTGCGTCGGCGGGATCGAAGGGCACGCCGCCGTACTCGATCACCATTTCGACTGCAGCGTCGTCCAGGCGAAAGTGCACGGTGATCGGGTGCAGTCCACCGCCCGGAAACGCGTACCGGATCGCGTTGGACAGGATCTCGTCGAGGGCCACCAGCAGGTCGGCGAGCGTGTCGGCGTCGAGTTGGGCACGCTGGGCGACCTGGCGGCAGTGCGCGGTGACGGCGGCAATCTCGGGCAACGAATTGCCGATCGTGATCGAGGTGGCGGGCGGCTCGCCAGAGTGCCCGGCAGCGGGGGGCGAGGCTGCAGCGCCGCCGGCCCGTCCAGCCGATCGCGAGCCGCGCGCGGCGCGTCGTACGGCCATCGACCTGGACGTCGGACTCATCGGCCCTCGCTCGTCCCGCAGGACATTGCGGCGCAGTTGCCACAAGGGCTCATACACCCGGGCTGCAGCGCCCCTGGCCGATTGTAGGACCGAAGCTCGCAGCCCGGAAGGGCCTGGCGCCGGGGGGATGGGGAGCCGGAGGGCGCCAGCGAAAACGGAAAACGCCGGGCGGACCCGGCGTACAAGGCGCTCCGGCCCGCCGGGCGCGCCGCTTGCTGTGGAAGCGGCGTTATGCCGCCTGGAGCGCTACGCCGACTGGATGTTCGACGCCTGCTTGCCCTTCGGACCCGCTACCACGTCGAACTGGACCTTCTGCCCCTCCTTCAGGGTCTTGAAGCCGTTCATCTGGATCGCCGAGAAGTGCGCGAACAGATCCTCGCCCCCATCATCGGGCGTGATGAAACCGTAGCCCTTCGAGTCGTTGAACCACTTGACGGTGCCGGTAGCCATGCCTGCCTATCCCTGAATGCA
>CAZBTE010000098.1:0-7957 GCA_964494665.1 uncultured Limnobacter sp. | reverse complement strand
AGAACGCGAGCTGGGCTTCGTTCATGTAGTCGGACTCGGGCATCTTCAGCAGTTCTGCCTCGGTCGGGATTCTCTTTTCTTTCGTCGCTGCCATGATGTCACTTGCCTGCGCTCGCGGAGCGCCGTCTGCGCGTACTGCCTGGGTGGTCGATTCCGGACTGCATGCACGGGGCCGGGCGCAATGCCGGGGCTGCAAGGGCCGCAGGATGGGTCCGGCACGGCTGGCGGATCATGCCAGACATTGCTCCAGACCCTTGATGAAAGTGTCTGCGGGGAGGTTCCTACCGATGAACACCATGCGGCTGGAACGTTTCTCGCCTGGCTGCCAGCGGCGTCCGACGTCGGCGCCCATCATCATATGGACCCCCTGGAACACCGTCTGCCGATCGGCTCCCTTCATGTAAAGCACGCCTTTATACCGCAACATGTCAGGCCCGTAAACCTGAAGCAGGCCGGACAGGAAATCCTCGAGTTTGAGCGGATCGAACGCCCGTTCCGAGCGGAACACGAAGGAATGGACCGCGTCGTCGTGCTCGTGCGCGTCGCTGGCCAGGAACTGTGGGTCGATCTCGAGCACCGCGTTCAGGTTGAAGCCGCGAATGTCGAGGATCTCGGCGATCGGTGCGTCGCCGAAGTGCGTCGCACGCACCGGCGCGCGCGGATTCATGCGACGAAGGCGCGCGGTGAGGCGCTCGCGCGCCGCCTCGTCGACCAGATCGACCTTGGACATCAGGATCCGGTCGGCGAAGCCCACCTGCTCCTGGGCTTCCTTGTGCTCGTCGAGCTGTTGCTCGCCGTGGCGTGCATCGACGATGGTGAGCACCGCATCGAGCAGGTAATAGTCGGCAATGTCGTCGTCGATGAAGAAGGTCTGCGCGACGGGCCCCGGATCGGCCATGCCGGTGGTCTCGATCACGACCCGCTCGAAGTCGATCTCTCCCTTGTCGCGGCGCGCGCGCAGGTCTCCGAGGATGCGGATCAGGTCGCCGCGCACGGTGCAGCAGATGCAACCGTTGTTCATCTCGACGATCTGCTCTTCGCGATCCTGCAGCAGCAACTCGTTATCGACGCCCTCTTCGCCGAACTCGTTCTCGATCACCGCGATGCGGTGGCCGTGCTGCTCCTTCAGGATGCGGTTGAGCAGCGTGGTCTTGCCGCTGCCCAGGAACCCGGTGAGGATGGTGACCGGAACGTGCTTGCTTGCCATCGGATACTCCGCATTCGAGGCGGCATTCTAGGCCCTAAGGACTCCCACAATGCGCACATCGCCCCGAAACCGTCACGTCGATCTCCTCGCCCGAAAAACCGGTGGGCAGCGTGGCGCGCAGGCGGCGCACCAACGGAGCCGCTTGCTCGATGCAGTACATCCTGCCGCACTGGATGCAGCGGAAATGGCCGTGCGCCTTGCCCCCGGGGCGAGCGGAGAAATGGAACACGCGGTCCGGTCCGGCCACCCGATGCGCCAGTCCGACTTCGGCGAGCCACTCCAGCACACGGTACAGGGTCACCCGGTCGATCGCCTCTGCACTGGCCTCCACCCTCTTCTGCAGCTCCAGATGAGTGAGCGCAGACTCCGACTGCAACAGCTCGGTCAGCACACGAACCCGGGCGGCCGTGAGCCGCGAGCCGGAATTACGGATCAACTCCCGCGCACGTGGCTCGTACGAATCGGCCACCTGTTCGATCATCGCACTCATCGACGCTTCCCTACGGTCGGACTCACGGTGTCGCGACCTTAGCCACCGATCCGGACCGTCGAAAGGAAATAGTCGGCACCGACGGGCAAGCCCAGGGCATTGGGCGTGCCCGTGCCCGACCTGCGGCAGGCCGCGGCGAAATACTGTCTAGATGGTCAGCTTCGGCGCCGTGCGCGCGGATGGGCCGCGTCGTAGACGGCGGCGAGCCGCTGGAAGTCCAGGGAGGTGTACACCTGCGTGGTGGCGATGCTGGCGTGGCCGAGCAGTTCCTGTACCGCCCGCAGGTCGCCACTGGACTGCAGCAGGTGGCTCGCAAACGAGTGGCGCAGCACGTGCGGGTGGACGTCGGCCGGCACGCCGCGCGCGATCGCCAGCCGTTTCAGTCGCACCTCCACGGTGCGGTTGGCGAGCCGGCGCCCGGCAGCGCTGACGAACAGTGCGCGCTCGTCGCACCCTGGCCGGCCGGCGCAGTGGGCACCGCGCGCATCGAGCCAGCGCCGCAGCGCTGCGCGCGCGGCCGCGCCGATCGGCACGCTGCGCGTTCGCCCTCCCTTGCCGCGCACCGTCAGTTCAGCCTCGTCGAGGTCGATCCATCCGGTGGAGGGCGCGCCCGGTCCGTCGAAATGGCGCAGGTCGAGCGACGTGAGCTCCGACAGCCGCAGCCCGGACGAGTAGAACAGTTCGAGCATCGCCTGGTCGCGCACCGCTTCGAAGCCTTCGCCGGCCGCACCGTCGACGAATCCGAGCGCGACGTCGGGTGCCAGGGCCTTGGGCAAGCGGCGCGGTGCGCGCGGCGCGCGCACTCCGCGTGCCGGGTTGGCCGTCATCACGCCCTGGGCGGCCAGCCAGTCGAGGAAGCCGCGCCAGGCCGACAGGCGGCGCGCGATCGAACGCGGCGACAGCCCGGAGCGCGCGGCTCCGGCCACCCACAGGCGCACGCGATGCTCGGTGAGGCCGGCCCAGTCGGGAACGGCGTGCGCATCGGTCGCACCTGCCAGCGCCGCGAGTGCGCGCAGGTCGGCGTGATAACCCGCCAGCGTATGCGGCGAGCAGCCGCGTTCGCTACGCAGCCGCCCGAGATAGCGATCGATCGCCTCGTGCGCCACCGTCGCTCATTCGGCCAGCCGCGACAGTGCCGCGCTGGCCGTCTCGCCGATGCGCTCGAGAAACGTCGTGCCCATGCCGGTGGTGAACCGATCGGGATCGGACGATCCGAGCACGATCAGCCCGAACGCCTTCGGATCGACGCCCTTGCGCAGCGGCAGCAGCGCGATCGAACGGGTCTCGGCGCCCGCCTCGGGCAGCCACTCGGCAGCGCGCACACCGGCGTTCGGTCCGCAGAACGGCTGCGCCATGCCGTTGGTGGACGTGATCACGTCGACCGGCACCGGCTGTGCGCATTCGAGGTCGAGATAAGCCTCGCGCAGTCCCCACAGGCGCATCGCCACGCTCGGCACCGAGAACACCGTGCGCAGCCCGTCGACCACGATGTCGGGCAACTGCGCCGCGTCGGACGCCAGCAGCAGCTGGCGCGTCCAGCGCTGCAGCTTGTCGGTGATCGCGTCGTTGTCCTGGCCGATCCGCAACAACTCGGCCAGTCGCAACTCGTGCGCGCGCACCTTCTCGCGCAGCACCTCCAGCTGGCGCTCGTGCAGCGAGATCGCGCGGCCGCCGTGCGGATGCGGCACCGTGATCGATGCGAGCAGTTCGGCGTACGCCTCGAAGAACTGCGGGTTGTCACGAAGGAACCGCGCCACCTCGTCGGCGCTGAGGGTGCTTTCGGTCATGCAAATTCCGTGAGGGAGGGATTCGGCAAATCGATCTCGCCGTGAAAAACGGTTTCGGCCGGCCCGGTCATCCGCACTTCGGCGCCGTCCCAGGCGATGGTGAGCCGCCCGCCGCGCGCATCGATGTCGACCGGCGAACGCAGCAGGCCCCGACGTATGCCGGCCACTGCCGCGGCGCACGCGCCGGTGCCGCACGCCAGCGTCTCGCCCGCACCACGCTCCCAGACGCGCAGCCGCGCGCTCGTGGCGCCCGTGGGCTGCAGGTAGCCGGCGTTCACGCGGCGCGGAAAGCGCGGCGCGTGCTCGATGCGCGCGCCCTCGGAGCGTACCGGCGCGGTATCGACGTCGTCGACCACCTGCACCGCGTGCGGATTGCCCATCGAGACCAGCGAGATCCAGCGCACCGCGCCGTCGACCTCGAGCGGCCACAGCAGGTCGTCACCCATGCGCCGCGGCGCGAGACCGGCGGCATCGAACGGAATCGCGGCCGGATCGAACACCGGCGCACCCATGTCGACGGTGACGCGCCCGTCGTCCTCGAGGCGCGGCTCGATCACGCCGCTCATCGTCTGCACGCGGATCGCGCGCTTGTCGGTGAGGCCCTGCTCGCGCACGAAGCGCACGAAGCAACGCGCCCCGTTGCCGCACTGCTCGACCTCGCCGCCGTCGGCGTTGAAGATGCGGTAGCGGAAGTCGATGCCCGCGCGATCGGGCGCCTCGACCAGCAGGATCTGATCGGCGCCTACGCCGAAATGGCGGTCGGCCAGCAGCCGCGATTGCGCGCTCGACAGCTGCACCGATTGACGCACGCCGTCGATCACGACGAAATCGTTTCCGGCGCCCTGCATCTTCGTGAAGCGCAGTCTCATCGGCGCGATTATCGCCGATACGGGGAGCGCTCGCCCGGCGGGCGCGTCTTGAAGCGCTTGTGGCTCCACAGGTACTGTTCGGGCGTTTCGAGCACGCGCTCCTCGATGAACGCGTTCATGCGGCGCGTGGCCGTCTCCAGGTCGCTGCCCGGGAAGTCTTCCCATGCCGGGTAGAAGCGCGCCACGTAACCGTCTTCCGTCATGGTGGTCACCAGCGGCACCACCGCCGCACCGGCGATGCGCGCCAGACGCGCCACCGACGTGACGGTGGCCGCCGGCACGCCGAAGAACGGCACGAAGATCGCGTCGCGTGCGCCCAGGTCCATGTCGGGCAGGAAGTAGAACGGCATGCCCTCGCGCAGCAGTTTCACCGCCGGGCGCAATCCTTCCGTGCGCAGCAACATCGGCCCGCTTTCGAAGCGCGTGCGCCCACGCGTCATCGCCTCGTTGAGCGCGCGGCTCTTCTGTGCGGCGTACATCGACGCGCACGGCCAGTCGAGCGAGAAGCGCATGCCGCCCGCGTCGAGGCCGACGAAGTGCGGCCCGAGCAGGATCAGCGGGCGCCCGCGATGCGCTTCGAAGTGCTCCAGCCCCTCGAGGCGGCACAGGTTGCGGATGCGCTCGGGCGAGCCGAACCAGAACACGAAGCGCTCGAAGAAGCTGCGCATGAAGCAGCGGAAGTGCCCGCGCGCAACCGCGCGGCGCCGTGCCTCGCTCCAGTGGGGAAAGCACAGGCGCAGGTTGGTCAGCGCGACGCGCCGCCGCGGAACGGCGAGGATCCACGCGAGCATGCCGGCCCGCTCGCCGAGCCAGCGCACCGCGGGATCGGGCAACCGCGCGATCGCACGCATCACCCACAGCGCGAGCCTGACCAGCGTTTCGGACATCCGGATCTCAGTCGGGCGTGCCCGCCGCAGCGGGCCGCTTGTAGCGGTTGTAGCCCCACAGGTACTGCGCCGGAAAGCGGCGGATCAGCGCTTCCATGCGCGCGTTCAGCGCCTGCGGGGTGGGGGCCTCGTCCATCGTCTCTAGGTGCACCCGCCAGCCGCGTCCGGCCGGCAGGCGCTCGGCCACGGCCAGCACGACGCACGCGCCGGTCTGTTGCGCAAGGCGCTGCGGCAGGGTCATCGTCCAGGCCGGCCGCCCGAAAAACGGCACCCAGCGGCCGTCGCCGCCGCCCGGCACCTGGTCGGGCAACAAACCCACCGCCTGCGCGGCGCGCAGCGCGCGCAACAGCCCGCGCACGCCTGCCAGCGTGGCCGGTATCGCGTTGATCGACGCTTCGCGGCGTGCCAGCGCCAGCAGCGGTCGCAGCCAGGCCTGTTTCGGCGGCTTGAACAGCACCGTGAGTGGCGCGCGGCTCGCGTAGTAGCGCGCCGCCGCTTCGAACGCACCCAGGTGCGGCGTCAGGAACACGATGCCCCGACCTGCCGCCTCGGCCGCCTCGAGCACCTGCACGTCGTCGCACGAGACGCGACGCAGGAAAGCGGCCGGCGACGCGTACCAGACGAAGGGCAGTTCGCCCACCATGCGCCCGGCCTGGGCGGCCGCGCGCAACGCATCGGTGGCCGATCCGTAGCCGGCCTGGCGCAGGTTCGCGCGCAGCTTGCGGCGGTAGCCCGGCGACAGCAGGCAGGCTGCGACGCCGATGAGGGCACCCAGTCCTTGCAGCAGGCGCAGAGGCAGCGCGCCCAGCAGGCGCAGCAGCGCGAGCGGAGCACCTGCGGGTCGGCCGGCATCGGCATCGGGTCGGTGGGTCTCTGAAGACATCGGGTCAGCGCGGCCCCGCCATCGACAAGAGGGACGCGGCGCGAGTCTATGCGATCCGGCCGCTTTCGTGTCAGGCATCACTCCCGCGGCGGCGGCGGGGCATATAATCGCGACGCCCCCGGCTGGGATGTTCGCCTGACAGAGGAGAGAAGCGTTGGCCAACGAATTCCTGTTCACCTCCGAGTCCGTTTCCGAGGGACACCCCGACAAGGTGTCCGACCAGATCTCGGACGCGATCCTCGACGCGATCCTGGCCCAGGACAAGTCCTCCCGGGTGGCCGCCGAGACGTTGTGCAACACCGGACTGGTGGTGCTGGCCGGCGAGATCACCACCAGCGCAAACGTCGACTACATCCACGTCGCGCGCGACACGCTCAAGCGCATCGGCTACGACAACACCGACTACGGTATCGACTACCGCGGTTGCGCGGTGCTGGTCGCCTACGACAAGCAGTCGCCGGACATCAAGCAGGGCGTGGACGCCGCCGGCGACGACAATCTCGAACAGGGCGCCGGCGACCAGGGCCTGATGTTCGGCTATGCCTGCGACGAAACGCCGGACCTGATGCCGGCAGCGATCTACTACGCACACCGGCTGGTCGAGCGCCAGTCGCAGCTGCGCCGAAGCGGCGAGCTGGCCTGGCTGCGCCCGGACGCCAAGTCGCAGGTCACGCTGCGCTACGCCGACGGACGGCCGGTGGCAGTGGACACGGTGGTCATCTCGACCCAGCATTCCCCCGACATCAGCCAGGGCCTGATCCGTGAATCGGTGATCGACGCGATCATCAAGCCGGTGATTCCGGCCGAGCTGCTCAAGGGCGAAGTGCGCTACCTGGTCAATCCCACCGGGCGCTTCGTGGTCGGCGGGCCGCAGGGCGACTGCGGGCTGACCGGGCGCAAGATCATCGTCGACACCTATGGCGGCGCGGCGCCCCACGGCGGCGGCGCATTCTCGGGCAAGGATCCCTCCAAGGTCGACCGCTCGGCTGCCTACGCGGCGCGCTACGTCGCCAAGAACATCGTCGCCGCCGGCCTGGCGAAGAAGTGCCTGGTGCAGGTGTCGTACGCGATCGGGATCGCGCGACCCACTTCGGTGATGGTCACCACGGAAGGCACCGGCCGCCTCTCCGACGAGAAGCTCGCTGAACTCGTGTTGCGGCACTTCGACCTGCGACCGAAGGGCATCGTCCAGATGCTCGACCTGCTGCGCCCGATCTACCAGAAGACCGCGGCCTATGGACATTTCGGCCGCGACGAGCCCGAGTTCAGCTGGGAGCGCACCGACAAGGCCGCCGTACTGCGCGCCGACGCCGGAATCTGAACCCGCCGCACGGATGACCATGATCAAGCCGGCCCGTGGCCGGCTCTGATCCAATGGGCGGCATGAACCCCGTCCTCCACGCCGTCTCGCGCCTCATGGAATGCCCGCAGCCCGACAGCAGCGGGCTGGCCGCGCACGTGGTCGAGGTGCTGGCGGGCGAGTCGCGCGTGTCGATGGCCACGCGACTCGGCCTGGTGGCGCTGGCCAGCCGAATCGAAGCGGGCGATCCGGAACAGTGCACGCGGCACTGGCTGCGCTCGTTCCGGGCCACCCCGGAGAGTTCGCTGCACCTGCACGATCATCGCGGCCACGCGGCCGGCGCGCTGCCCGATGCCTACCTGCCCGAGCTGCTCGAGTCGATCTCGCAAGGCGACGAGCACAAGGCCATCGAAGCCTTGCTCGCCTGCGCGCCGGCATTGCGCGAGATGGCCGAATCGCTGGCGCGGCAGCGTGATCCGTATGCGCTGCTGCCGGTGGCGCTGCTGGAGCTGCTCAACTCGCAGCTGCACTAGG
>CAZBTE010000097.1:0-7988 GCA_964494665.1 uncultured Limnobacter sp. | reverse complement strand
TCACGAAGGTGTCGATCATCACGTTGAGCTTCTCGGACGTGATGAAGCGGTCGCTCTCGGCGGTGTCGACGGTGAGGATGCGCTTGTCGTAGTAGACGACGTTCTGGAACGGGGGCGGCAGCTTGAAGTACAGGCCCGGCTTGTCGATCACCTGGCGGATCTCGCCGAGCGCGTAGACGACCGCGAACTGCCGCTGGTCGACCACGAACACGCACGCCATGAACACGAACAGCGCGAGCAGCGCGCCGATCACGAGGGGGAGGATTCTCTGCATCGTCGATCTCTCGTCGGACCTGGCGTCAGCGGCTGTCGCGCTCGCGGCTGCGCAGCCCGTCGGTACGCGTGCTGGCAGGCGGCTCGGCCGCCGGCGGCGGTACCGGCGGCTGCGACGCACGAGCAGCGTCGGCGCCCGCCTGCTGCATCAGCCTGTCGAGCGGCAGGTACAGCAGGTTGCCGCCGGCGCGCGAATCGAGGTAGACCTTGCTGGTATTGGTGAACACGTCCTGCATCGCCTCGAGGTACATGCGATCGCGCGTGACCTGCGGCGCCTTGGAGTACTCGGCGAGCACCTGGCGGAAGCGGCTGGTGTCGCCCTCGGCGGATGCGATCACGCGCTGGCGGTAGCCGTCGGCCTCCTCCATCAGCCGCGCGGCGGTACCGCGCGCCTTGGGGATCACGTCGTTCGCGTAGGCGCGGCCCTCGTTGATCAGCCGTTCGCGGTCCTGCGCCGCCTTGTTGGCGTCCTCGAATGCCGCCTGCACCTGCTCGGGCGGCTGCACCTGCTGGATCGTCACGTCGACCACCGCGATGCCGGCGCCGTACAGGTCGAGCAGCGCCTGGATCTGCTTGAGCGCGGCCAGCGCCACCTGTTCCTTTTCCTCGTAGAGCACCTGGTCCACGCCGGTGCGCCCGACCACCTCGCGCATCGACGTCTCGGCGCTCTGGCGCACGATGTCCTCGGGCACCGGGCCGAAGTCGTTGTTGAAGAGATAGTCCTTGGCGTCGCCGATGCGGTACTGCACGGTGAACTGCATGTCGACGATGCTCTGGTCGAGCGTGAGCATCAGCGATTCGCGCAGCGTCTTGTTGCGCACCGCGTTGCGGTAGCCGACCTCGACGGTGCGCAACTGCTGCACGCTGACGATCTCGTTCGTCTCGATCGGGTAAGGCATGCGCCAGGTGAAGCCGGCACGGTCGATCATCTGCTTGAACTCGCCGAAGCGCAGCACCACCGACGCGTTGCCCTCCTGCACGATGTAGAAGCCGCTGGCCAGCCACAGCAGCAGCGCCACCAGCGACAGCAGGCCGAAGCCGGCGCCGGCGCCCTTGAGCGTGGGGCCGCCGCCGCCACCGCCCGGAGGCTGCTGGCTGCCGCCGCCGCCGCGGCGGAACAGGTTGTTCAGGCGGCGGTTGAAGTCACGCCACAACTCGTCGAGGTCGGGGGGACCGTCGCCGCCGGGCCGCTGCGAAGGCGGGCGCTGATCACTGCCACCGCTGCCGCGGCCCCAGCCTGGATCGTTGAGCGAAAAGATCGAGCGGACGGACTTCCACATGGTCGGAGGGTGGAGAGGAATATGGATGGTTCAGGCCGCGCGATCCGCCGCGGGCTGGTGGGCGGGCGTGCCGAGTGCCGCCCCGTACGTCTTCTCGCCCGTCTCGGCGCCGCCCCGCGCTTCGCGCCAGGAGGCGACCTGCTCGTCGATGGCCCGGCGCAGCAGTTCGATTCCTTCGCCCGAGGCGGCGCTGACCCAGACGCGGTCGATCCTACCATAGTGGTCGAACGCCGCCTCGGGCGTGCGGCCGATGCGATCGATCTTGTTGTGGACCAGGATGCGCGGGACGTCGGCAGCGCCGATGTCGGCCAGCACGCGATCGACCTGCGCGATCTGTTCGTCGCGATCGGGTGCCGACGCGTCGACCACATGCACCAGCAGATCGGCCTGTGCGGTCTCCTCCAGCGTGGCGGTGAACGCCTCGACCAGCTGGTGCGGCAGGTCGCGCACGAAACCGACCGTGTCGGAGATCACTGCTTCGGTGCCCGAAGGCAGACGCAGGCGCCGGGTGAGCGTGTCGAGCGTGGCGAACAGCTGGTCGACGGCCAGCGTGCCGGCGCCGGTGAGCGCGTTGAACAGCGTGGACTTGCCCGCGTTGGTGTAGCCGACCACGGACACCGTGAATGCCGGACGGCGGTCACGCGCGCGCCGCCGGGTGCGGCGCTGCTTGCGCAGCTGCTGGAGCTGCGCACGCAGGCGCTTGACGCGCACCGACAGCATGCGCCGGTCCAGCTCGAGCTGGGTCTCGCCCGGACCGCCGCGCACGCCGATGCCGCCGCGCTGGCGCTCCAGGTGGGTCCAGCCGCGCACCAGGCGTGCCGACAGGTGCTCGAGTCGCGCCAGCTCCACCTGCAGCTTGCCCTCGTGGCTGCGCGCCCGGCGCGCGAAGATGTCGAGGATCAGCTCGGTCCGGTCGAGCACCGTCACGTCCCAGCGCAGCGACAGGTTGCGCTGCTGGATCGGCGACAGCTCGTGATCGAAGATGACCAGCGCGGTGCCGCTCTCTGCCAGCAGCGCGGCGATCTCGTCGGCCTTGCCCGAACCGATCGACAGTGCCGCATCGGGGCGTGCCCGACGCACCACGACGCGCCCGACCGGCGCAAAACCAGCCGACACGGCAAGCGCCGCGAGCTCGTCGAGCGAGTCTTCGGTACGTGCGGCGCCGCCGAAGGCGACGCCGATCAGCAGGCAGCGGACAGGCGTTTGGGGCGCGCTCAGCTTTCTGGACCTTCTTGGTGGAAATTGACCGCGCGACCGGGCACTACGGTCGAGATGGCGTGCTTGTAGACCATCTGCGTGACGGTATTGCGCAGAAGCACGACATACTGGTCGAACGACTCGATCTGTCCTTGCAGCTTGATGCCGTTCACGAGGTAGATCGACACCGGGACGTGCTCCTTGCGAAGCAGGTTCAGGAACGGGTCTTGTAGCAGCTGCCCTTTGTTGCTCATGGCGACTCCGGTTGTTGTGTTCGGTTGGCTGGAGGTTCGAGCCCCCTTGGGAGACCTGCCCTCGGCAACTCTAACGCAATTTCGGGACGCACGTCCCCGATTTCAAGGCGGCGCGCCATGCCTGGTGCGGGCGCCGGGCGCCGGGTGCGGACGCCGGGCAGGTGCCTGGTCAGCCGCGCTCGGCATAGGGATTCGCCGCGCTGCGGAACTCGATGCGCAGCGGCGTGCCCACCAGGTCGAAGCGCTCGCGGAACCATCCCTCGAGGTAGCGGCGGTACGCGTCGGGCACGCGGTCGAGGGCGCTGCCGTGGATCACGACCACCGGCGGGTTCTGGCCGCCCTGGTGGGCGTAGCGCAGCTTGGGGCGGATCGCGCCACGCCTGGGCGGCGCCTGCCGCTCTACCGCCTCGTGCAGCGAGCGGGTGAGCCGGGGCGTGGACAGCTTGGCCGTCGCGGCGGCATAGGCCTCGTCGACCGAGCGCATCAGCGCGCCGACGCCGCTTCCGTCGCGCGCCGAGATGAAGTGCTGGCGCGCGAAACGCAGGAAGTACAGCTTGCGGTCGATCTCGTCCTTGATGCGCTGGCGCGCGTACGCATCGGCGAGATCCCACTTGTTGACGGCCAGTACCAGCGCGCGACCGGCATCCAGCACGTAACCGGCGATCGTCGCGTCCTGCTCGGAGACCTCCTCGGCGGCGTCGAGCAGCAGCACGCACACGTGGCAGTCCTCGATCGCCTGCAGCGTCTTCAGCACCGAGAACTTCTCGACCATGTCGACGACCTTGCCGCGCCGCCGCAACCCTGCCGTGTCGATCAGCGAGTACGGCCGGCCAGCGCGCTCGAAGTCGATCGCCACCGCGTCGCGCGTGGTGCCAGGCTGGTCGAAGGCGATCACGCGTTCCTCGCCGAGCAGCGTGTTGATCAACGTCGACTTGCCGGCGTTCGGGCGCCCCACCACCGCGACCCGCACGCGGCGCGGTCCGGCGTCGGCAGCACCGGCCGGCGTCTCGCGCGCACCGGGCTCGACCGGCGCTTCGGCATCGGCAGCCGCAGCCGCATCGGCATCCGCAGCCGCATCGGCATCCGCAGCCGCATGCGCACTCGTATCCGCATCGGCATCGGAGGCCGGCACGGCGCCGGTCGACGCCAGCGCCAGCTCGACCAGTTCGCGCACGCCGTCGCCGTGTGCGGCCGACACGGCGAGCGGCTCGCCGAGCCCGAGCGCGTGGAACTCGGCCGCCACCTGCTCGCGCGGCATCCCTTCGGTCTTGTTCACCACCAGCATCACGCGCTGCGCGGTACGGCGCAACTCGGCAGCGATCTCCTGGTCGCGCGGCGACAACCCCTCGCGGCCGTCGACGATGAACAGCACCACGTCGGCCTCCAGCACCGCCTGGCGCGTCTGGCGCGCCATCTGCGCGGCGATCCCGCTCTTCGCCACCGGTTCGAAACCGCCGCTGTCGACGACGATGAACGGCACGTCGCCGAGCTTGCCGCGCCCGTACTGGCGATCGCGCGTGAGCCCCGGCACGTCGGCCACCAGTGCCGAACGGCTGCGCGTGAGCCGATTGAACAGCGTGGACTTGCCGACATTGGGCCGGCCCACCAGCGCCAGGACCGGCAGTCGCGCCATCGTGCCTATTCGACCGTGAGCGCGTAAAGCGCGCCAGCGCTGGTCTGCACCACCGCGAGCCCGCCCGCTCGGACGGGCGCCGCGACGATCGGCGAGCCGTCGGTGGCGACGCGCGCGTCGAGCGCGCCGTCGTCACGCGACAGCCCGTGCACCAGCCCGGTGTTGTCGCCGAGCAGCACGCCGCGCGCAAGCAGCAGCGGCGCGGACAGCGCACGCTGGCGCAGCTTGTCCTGACGCCAGACGCTGGCGCCGCCGCGCGCGAAGGCGTGCACGTCGCCGCGTTCGTCCGACACCACGAGCAGGCGCCCGTCGAGGTCCAGGCCCGCGGCCGAAGACAGGTCACGCGCCCACAGGGCGCGACCACTGCCGAGATCGAAGCAGCCGACGCGCCCCTGGAACGTCACGGCGCAGATTTCGCGTCCGCTGATGAGCGGCGAACCGACCACGTCGGCGATGCGCTCGATCTCGTTGGAGCCGCGCGGCATCGCCACCGCAGCCTCCCATCGAAGCGCGCCGCTGTCGAGCGCCAACGCCACCAGGCGGCCGCCCGGCAGGCCCACGTAGGCGTTGCCTGCATCCATCGCAATCTGTCCCGTCTGGCGCAGCACGAGCGGCGGGTTCTGGCGCTGGAATGTCCAGCGACGCTTGCCGGTGCCCGCCTCGAAGGCGGCGACCCGGTTGTCGCTGGTGCGAACCAGCACCAGCCCGAGCGCGACGCTCGGAACCGTGACCACTTCGGCACCGGTCTGTACGGTCCACATCGGCTTGCCGTCACCGTCGAGCGCGATCAGCGAGCCGTCGCGCGCGGCCACCACGACCACCTCGCCGTCACTGCCGACGCCAGCCAGCAGCGGCTGGCCGGCCTGGGCGCGCCACAGCACGCGGCCGCTGGCCGGCTCGACGCGCACCACGGTGCCGTCGCGTGCCGCGGCCCACAGGCTGTCGCCTGCCAGCACGGGCTGGAAGCCCACGCCGGCACCCGGCAGCGACATCGACCAGGCGACACGCACGTTGGCGGGCGTGGCCAGTGCCGGCAACTCGGGCAGTTTGGGGCGCGACGACCAGATGCCGCATCCGCCGAGCGTCACCGCCGCCAGCGCGGCGGCGAGCAGGCAGGCACGACGACGCAGCGCGGACGCGCCCGGGGCACCGGCCGGTGCCCCGACCTCATCCGTGCGAATCCCCGGGAGCGGCGCCATCAGGCCCCCTCCGCGCCGAGCGCGTCGAGCTTCAACTGCACCAGCCGGCGCAGCGGGCTGTCGGGGGCGAGCGTCTCGAGCGCCTGCCGGTAGGCCGCGCGCGCTTCACCGACCTTGTCCTGCGCCACCAGCAGGTCGCCGCGCCGGTCGGCATACTCGCCGGCAAACTGTCCCGTCGCTGCGACCGCGAGCACCCGTTGCGCCGCGTCGTAGTCTTTCTCGTCGAGCAGCAACGCAGCCAGCCGCAGCCGCGCGGCGTGCCGGAATTCGTCGTCGCGTGCATTGTTCACCGCCCACTCGAGCGGCACTTTCGCCGCCGCCGAATCGCCGGCGTCCACATAGGCCCGTGCGGCCACCAGGGCCGCCATCTGTCCGTAGACGGTGCGGGCGTACTGGTCGAACAGCGTGCCGGCGGCGCTGCGCACCGCGGCGACGTCGCGCGACGAGGCCGCCTGGCGAAGCTGCTCGTACACCGCGGCCGCCTCGGTCGACTGCCGCACCTGGTACCAGCCCCAGCCGCGCCAGCCGGCCACGGTCAGCGCCACGACGGCGATCACCGTCATGATGAAGCTGCCGTACTGGCGCCAGAACGCCTTGATGTTCTCGAGCTGTTCCTGCTCTTCGAGGTTGTAGGCCATCGATCGTTCCCGTTCCTGTGTTGTCGCGGATCGCTCACCCGGCGATCCGGTGGCCGCGGCTGCGCCGCGGGATTGTCTAGCGCGGCTCCTGTTCGCCGTCGTGCCGGCTCATTGCATCGATCAGTTCCTCGCCCAGCCGCTGCAGCGGCACCGCCTGCTGGCGCGCCGCCTCGCCGGGCGCGAGCTCGCCGCGCAGCCACTTCACCGACGCCTCGCCACGTGCCAGCTCGTCGACGCCGATGATCACTGCCACTTGCGCGCCGCTCGCGTCGGCGCGCCTGAATTGCGCCTTGAAGCCCCCGCCGCCGCAATGAAGCAGCACGTCCAGGCCGGCGTCGCGCAGCCGTTCGGCCGCCTGCAGCGCCGCCTCCAGCGTCTCGTCGCCGTGGTGCACGACGTAGACGTCGCACTGGGGCGGCGGCGCGCCTGCGCCGTGCGCGCGCAGCATCTCGAGAACGCGCTCGACGCCGACCGCGAATCCGCACGCCGGCGCCGGCTTGCCGCCCAGCATCTCGATGAGCGGATCGTAGCGCCCGCCGCCGCAGATCGTGAGCGGCGTGCCGCCGACGTCGGCGATCCACTCGAACACGGTGAGGTTGTAGTAGTCGAGCCCGCGCACCAGCCGTGGATTGATGCGAAACGGCAGGTTCTGCGAGCGCAACAGCGCCTTCAGGCGCTCGAAGTGCGCCAGCGACTCCGCCCCGAGGTAGTCGATCAGGCGCGGAGCCTGCTCGACCAGCGCCTGCATGGCCGGGTTCTTCGTATCGAGGATGCGCAGCGGGTTGCTGTGAAGGCGACGCTGCGCCTCGCCATCGAGCGCGTCGCGGTGCGCCTCGAAGTAGGCGACGAGCGCTTCGCGATGCGCGCGCCGCTCGTGCGTGGCCCCCAGCGAGTTGATCTCCAGGCGCACGTTGTCCAGGCCGAGCTCGTCCCAGAGGCGCTGGCACAGCAGGATCACCTCCGCGTCGGCGTCCGGCCCCGCCAGGCCGAGCGCCTCGGCACCCACCTGGTGAAACTGCCGGTAGCGCCCCTTCTGCGGGCGCTCGTGGCGGAACATCGGGCCGGCGTACCACAGCCGCTTCGGGCCGTCGTACAGCAGGCTGTGCTCGATCACCGCGCGCACCACGCCGGCGGTGTTCTCGGGGCGCAGCGTGAGGTCCTCGCCGTTGAGCGCGTCGGTGAACGAATACATCTCCTTCTCGACGATGTCGGTGACCTCGCCGATGCTGCGCACGAACAGTCGCGTGTGCTCGACGATCGGCGTGCGGATGCGGCTGTAGCCGTAGGCGCGCATCGCGCCCGCCACTGCGTCCTCGAAGCGCTGCCACAGCGGTTCGTCGGCCGGCAACACGTCGTTCATGCCGCGCACGCCGTGCAGCTTCGCCGGCTGCTGCCCCTTCTTCGTCTGCGAAAGTCGATCCATGTTCATCGGCGTGTGCGCCGCCCCGGCCTCAGGCGATGCGGGTCGAAGCCCCGCTCGGTGGTTGTTGCGCCGCGCCGTAGCGGCGCCGCAC
>CAZBTE010000096.1:0-7989 GCA_964494665.1 uncultured Limnobacter sp. | reverse complement strand
ACATCGACTTCGGCGACGTGTCGATGAACATGCGCAACCTGCTGCGCAAGATGGGCAGGAAGAAGTTCAACCCCGGCAACGCGGCGGCGATGTTCTTCCTCAACGCCACCGATCCCGACACGATCCGCGCCACGCGCGCGGCGATGGTCGGCATCGGCTACCGCGCGCAGCGCTTCGCCGCCGGCCTGTTCGCGCGAGCCGCACGCGAGCAGAAGCGCCGGCCGCCGGCCACCGTGGGCAAGGCACCGGTGCGCGAGCAGGTGATCCACTTCGTCAACCGCAAGCTGCCGGGCAACCTGCCGAGCAAGACGGCGCGGGCGTTGCTCGACATCGAGGATCACCGCTACGTGCCGATCATCCGCGACCCGCGCGCGACCACGGTCGACGCCGAGGCGGTGTTCTATTTCCCCGGCTGCGGCTCCGAGCGCCTGTTCTCGCAGGTGGGGCTGGCCACGCAGGCGATGCTCTGGCACGTGGGCGTGCAGACCGTGCTGCCGCCGGGCTACCTGTGCTGCGGCTATCCGCAGCGCGGCGCGGGCCAGTACGACCGCGCCGAGAAGATCATCACCGACAACCGGGTGCTCTTCCATCGCGTCGCCAACACGCTGAACTACCTCGACATCCGCACGGTCGTGGTCAGCTGCGGCACCTGCTACGACCAGCTTCAGGGCTACGAGTTCGACCGGATCTTTCCCGGCTGCCGCATCATCGACATCCACGAGTTCCTGATGGAGAAGGGGGTGCGGCTCGAAGGCGTGACCGGTGCGCGCTACCTGTACCACGATCCCTGCCACACTCCGATCCGCCAGCACGCACCTTTGACGGTGGTGAACGCGCTGGTCAACGACGGACTGAACGGCCGCGTCGCCGTCAACGAACGTTGTTGCGGCGAATCGGGAACGCTTGCCGTGTCGCGCCCGGACATCAGCACGCAGGTGCGCTTCCGCAAGGAAGAGGAGCTCCGCCGCGACGTCGCGGCGCTGCGCGCGCGCCCGCCGGAGGCAGCGAACCCGGGCGCCGGGGGCGGCGCGTCGAGCGCCGGCGGCGGCAACGCGCCGGGCGCGTTTGCGGGTCCGGTCAAGGTGCTGACGTCCTGTCCGTCGTGCCTGCAGGGGCTCGCGCGCTACGAGGAGGACGCCGGCGTCGAGGCCGACTACATCGTGGTCGAGCTCGCGCGCCATCTCCTCGGCGAAGACTGGCTGCAGCGCTACGTGCAGCGCGCCAACGACGGCGGCATCGAGCGCGTGCTGGTCTGAGCGCGCCCGCCCGCATGGTTCGCCCGGCCGCCCCCGCTCGAGCCTGTCCGTTGTGCGCGGGCGATGGCGGCACGCTGCTGGTACGCCGCGAGGCCTGGCGCATCGTGCTCGCGGACGACGTCGACTACCCGGCCTTCACGCGCGTCATCTGGAACGCGCACGTCGCCGAGATGAGCGACCTGCCGGCTGCGCAGCGTGAGGAGCTGATGCGCGTCGTGCTCGCGGTGGAGGCCGTGCAGCGCGAGCTGTTGTCGCCCGACAAGATCAACCTCGCCAGTTTCGGCAACGTCGTGCCGCACCTGCACTGGCACGTGATTCCGCGCTGGCGCGACGACCGGCATTTCCCCGAGCCGGTGTGGGGCGCCGCCGCGCTTGGCCGCGAGGCGGCCGTGCAGGCCCGCCGGGACGCGGTGGCGGGCCGGCTCGACGCGTACGTGCAGGCGCTCCGGGATCGCCTGGCCTGAGAGGCCGTTAACGCGTCCCGCGCTGCGTCGGCACGCCCGACCGGTGCGCCGCATCGACCGACCGGTGTGCCGCATCGACCGACCACCGGCCGACCGTCGATCGGCTTGCCGCTGCCGCCGGTCGCGCTAGGGCGCATGCCGTGAACCAGTCGCGATCCGCAGGCGCCGGGACGGCGCACACTGTGCGCAGTACGGTCGCGAAGGTTGCCATGGGTGTCGGTTCGGATTCGGGTATAGCACGCGTGCGTGACGTGCAGTCGTGCAGGGAATGGTTCGGGACGCTGCCGGGCGATGGTGCGGAACGCCTGGCCGCGATCGGCGCGCTGCTGGCGCGACTCAACCGCCCGGGCATCGACGCCGACCCGCTGTTCGAGATCCTCGAGCAGGTGCGCGTCGAGCAGGTGCGCACGATCGAACGGCTGCTGGCGCCGCTCGAGGCGCGGCCGGTGCCGTATGCCGAGGCGCAATGGCACCTGGTGGCCGCCGCGCTCGCAAACCTGCGGGCCAGTCGCGACCTGTTCAAGCGCACCTATTCGCAGATGCTGCGCAGCGACGGCGGCGACGCGCATTCGATCATCCCCGGTGCCGCCAACGCGCTGCGCGTTGTCATGCCGCTCGCGCGCGCGCTGGACGCGCAGGCGCGCATGGTCGCGCTGCTGTTGCGCCACCGCACCGTCCCGCTGGCGGCCGACTGGGACGCGCTGTGCGTGCTGGCGCGCCACATGCGCCGCACCACGTTCCAGGACGAGACGCTGCTCGACGAGGTGCCGATGGTCAAGCCGGTCACGGGGCGCGCACTGTTCGTCTATCCGTTGCTGCTGCGCGCAGCCGCATTGCCGCGGCGCTCGATGGCCGAGGGCAAGTTCGCCGATGGACTGGCCAGCCGCGTGGCGGCCAAGGTCGGTTTCCGGATCGATCATGGCGAGGTCGACGCGAACCCGCATGGCCCGACCTTGCGCCTGACGGCCGAGCATTCGGTACGCCTCGATACGCATCGCCTGCCCGACAGTCTCGCCCGGCGTCGCCAGCACTGGCTGGCCGGGGGCGGCGAACGCCCCAGGCGCGGTATCCCGCTGACCGACGGCGTGCTGGGCGCGCTGCTCGACGACCTCGCCCGCTGCTGGACGGACCCGACCGTCGAGCCGGCACCGCAGCCGACCGCCGCGCCGTCCGCGACGCACAGCGCCCGCGTGCGCTTCGGCCTGCCGCACCTGCACGCGGCCGATCTGCGCGCCGGCGCCGACAACCACCGCCCGGCGCCCGCCGGCGGGTCGAACCGCTACGTGTACGGACGCTGGGAACACAACACCATCATCCGGCTCGCACTGGGGGCCGAAGGCGAGCGCCACGAGCCGGCAGCACTCCTGATGGCCGAGGGCGAGACGGTGTCGCGCCTGGAATGCCGCCCCGGAAAGCGCTACGTTTTCGAGCGTTACGGCTCGGCGCCGCGCGCCGTGCTGGGCGCGCTGTTGGCAATCGCTGCGCAGGACGCGCTGTCGCTCGGAACGATCGAGGCGATCGAGCAGCTTCCCCAGGCGGACTACCTGCGCCTGTGCGGGCATCGACTGACGGTGCGCTGCTGGGACGGCGTGCCGTTTCCCGCCGGAGTGAAGATCGGCGACGCGCTGTCCTTCACCGATGCCTGGCTGCTGCCCGGCGATGCCACCACGGGCCAACTGCCCAGCCTGGTGCTCGTGCCGGGACGCGCGCACGCAGGCGCGCGTGCGGTGCTGCGCGAGCCCGAGCGCGACGTGCCGATCCGGTTCGCGTCGCTGGTCGAGCGCGGGCCGGGCTTCGAACGCCTGTCGCTGCGCATGGAAAGCCCGCATCCACCCCGGGGCCACCCGTAGAATTGGGCTAACATCGACCCTGGCACCGGCGCTGCGCCCGGTGCGCTTCAGGCTGCGTTCGATCCCATGGCTGCTCCAGATTCAAGTGCCGCGTCGCCGACGCGCGTCGTCGTCCACCAGAGCTCGCGCCTGCTGGAGATCGAGTTCTCCGACGGAAAGTTGTTCCGGCTGCCGTTCGAACTGCTGCGCGTTTATTCGCCGTCGGCCGAAGTGCGCGGCCACGGGCCCGGACAGGAAGTGCTCCAGACGGGCAAGGCCGACGTGGGCATCGACTCGATCGAGCAGGTCGGGCACTACGCGATCCAGCCCTCGTTCGACGACGGGCATGCCACCGGCATCTACTCGTGGGACTACCTGTACTGGCTGGGCGACAACCAGGACCAGTTGTGGAGCCAGTACCTGTCGCGCATGGAAGAAGCCGGGGCCAGCCGGCACGCGGCAGCGCCGATCCAGGCCACTGCGGCCAAGCGCCCGAAGCACTGATCGCGCGGCCGGGCATGAGCGATTCGCGCACGCATTTCGGCTACGAAACCGTCGACGAGCGCGCCAAGGCGGAGCGCGTGGCCGGTGTGTTCCACTCGGTCGCCTCGCGCTACGACGTGATGAACGACCTGATGTCGGCCGGCCTGCATCGGGTCTGGAAGGCGTTCACGATCGGCCAGGCTGCGGTGCGCCCGGGCATGCGCGTGCTCGACGTGGCCGGTGGCACCGGCGACTTGGCGCGGGCGTTCGCGCGCCGCGTCGGCGCTTCCGGCGAAGTCTGGCTCACCGACATCAACGCCTCGATGCTGTCGGTCGGCCGCGACCGCATGGTCGACGACGGTTGCCTGCAGCCTGCGGTGCAGTGCGATGCCGAGGCGCTGCCGTTTCCCGGCGACTACTTCGACCGCGTCACGGTGGCGTTCGGGCTGCGCAACATGACCCACAAGGATCGCGCCCTGGCCGAGATGCGCCGCGTGCTGCGCCCTGGCGGACGGCTTCTGGTGCTCGAGTTCTCGCAGGTGCGTAAGGCGCTGGCCCCGTTGTACGACCTCTACTCGTTCTCGGTGTTGCCGTGGCTGGGGCGCAAGGTCGCCGGCGACGAGGCCAGCTACCGCTACCTCGCCGAATCGATCCGGATGCATCCCGATCAGGACACGCTGAAGACGATGATGGAGGAGGCGGGTTTCTTGCGGGTCCGCTACTTCAACCTCACCGGTGGCGTGGTCGCGCTGCACGAGGGGGTTGCGCCGTAGCGCTGCTCAGGGATTGCTCGCGTTTGTCTTAATGGGGCTGCGACCCCATCATGGGATCGTGGCAACGATTCCGACTGTGGAGTGCACATGAAATCGATGGTGTCCCGGATCCTGGCCGTGTTCGTCGCGATCGTCGCGGCGGCCGCCTTCGCGATCCCCGATGCCGAGGCGCGCCGCCTCGGGGGCGGCAAGTCGTTCGGCAAGCAGCAGAGCAACGTGACGCAGCAGCGCAGCGCCACGCCGCAACAGCCGGCGGCTGCCCCGCAATCGCCGGCGCGCCAGAACGCTGCGCCCGCGGCAGCCGGCGGTAGCCGGTGGACGGCACCGATTGCCGGCCTGGCTGCAGGGCTTGGACTGGCGGCGCTCGCCAGCTACCTCGGCTTCGGCGAGGAACTCGCATCGTTCATGCTGATCGCGCTGATGGTGCTGGCGGCGTTCGTCGTGTTCCGGCTGCTCACCGCCAGGCGCACGGTGACCGGACCGCGGCCGGCCTATCAGGGCAGCGGCTACTCGCCCGCCAACGTGGGTCAGGAGGCAGCGGTGCGCTACTCGCCGCTGCCGCAGGGCGCGGATTCCGCCGACCTGCGGCAGCCGGTCTCGGCCGCACCGGCGTCGTCCGCGCACGGCGAATGGAACGTCCCGTCCGGTTTCGACGCCGACGCCTTCGTGCGCACCGCCAAGGTCCAGTTCGTGCGCCTGCAGGCCGCGTTCGATGCCGGCGACCTGAACGACCTGCGCGAGTTCACGTCGCCCGAGATGTTCGCCGAACTGAAGCTCGACATCGATGAGCGCCAGGGCGCCGACAACCGCACCGACGTGGTGACGCTCGACGCGGAGCTGCTGGGCATCGAAACCTCCGACGTCGAGTACCTCGCCAGCGTGCGCTTCAGCGGCCTGATCCGCGAACAGGCCAATGGCGAGGCGAAGCCGTTCGACGAGGTCTGGAATCTCTCCAAGCCGGTTCGCGGCAGCGGCGGATGGGTGCTCGCCGGCATCCAGCAGCTCGGCTGACGCAGGACGGGTCAGGGCGGATTGCCGGCAAGGCGATCCGCCCTTGCGCATGAAGCCCGAGCAGCCCGTCGGCCAGCCGTCCGGTCCGGCCCCTGGCGTCGGCGCGACCTCCGCGTCGCTGCTGCCGCGGTTTCTCGATGGCGCCGCCGCTGCGCTGGTCGCGGCGCTCGATCACGTGCTGCAACAGAACGACTGGGCGCGCGCGAAGCTTGCGTCGTTCGCCGGGCGCGTAGTGCGCATCGGCGTCGATGCACCTGCGCTCCCCGGGCTGCCGCCACCGCAGTTGCTCGCGAGGATCACCGACGGCGGGCTGCTCGAGCAGATGCCGCGGACGCAAGGCGACGAACCCGAGGCGGCCGTCCACATGCTGCTGCGTCCTTCCGTCGATGCCGCGTTCGCGTTCCTTCGCGGCGGCCCGAAGGCGTTGTCGCCGCACCTGCGCATCGAGGGGGAGGCGATGCTCGCTGGCGTCCTGGGCGAGATCGCGCGCGAGTTGCGCTGGGATGCCGAGGAAGACCTGAGCCGGATCAGCGGCGACGCGTTGGCGCGCCGCATCGGCGGCGGCATCGACTCGGCGCGCTCCGCGGCGCGCGACCTGCGCGCGCGGCTCGAATCCTCCGCCGTGGCCCATCTCGCCGGCGATGCCGGCCAACTCGTGACGCGCAGCGAGCTCGCCGCGCTGCGCGCCAGCCTCGATGCGCTCGAGGAGCGCGTCGGCCGGCTCCCGGCGCAGGCCGGTGCCGGCGTCCGCAGCACGGTGCGCGCCGATCGGCGCTGAACGGAAGCGCGGCATGAGGCCGGCGCACCGGATCTTCGTGGCCGCCTGCATTGTCGCGCTGTCGGTCACGCCGATGCTCGCGCACGATGCGCAAGGCGCTTCCTCGTCCGCGGGCGATGCGAACGCGCGTGCGTCGGCGGCAGCCATCGCGGCGCTGCCCCGCGGGTTGCTCGACGCGCTCGGGGCCACCGGCCTGATAGGACATGGCGAGCCGGTTGCCGCCTTCGCGTGGACGCTCGAGAACAAGCGCCCGGCGCGCGCTGCGCGGCAGCTGCGCGAGCGCTTTGCGGGAACCCCTCGCGGCGCCCCGGCGGGACTGAGCCCCATGCAGCGCGAAGTGCTGGGGCCCAATCCTCGCCCGCCGCGTGACGGTGTCAGCGTGCGTGGCCTGACCGTCGTGCGCCCGCACGACACCGAGGTCGAGGTGCGCGTGCGGGACCTCGCATTGCCGCTGCGCGAAGGGGCGCGCTTCCGGCTCGACTACGACGAGAACGGCTCCTCGCTGTCGCAGGAATGCACGGTGGGCAGCCTGGTGCCGGCCTCGACCGTGTTCGAGTCGATACCGGGCGAGGCGCGCGACATCGCGTGCAGCGGGGAAGGGCGGTACCGGGGCATCCCGGTGCAGGTTTCGGCGAAGGTGGCGTACCTGCTGCGACTCGGCGTGTTCCTCGTCCAGGAGCAGCGCATCGACACGCCGCTGGGAGCGCTGCGGGCAGGCACGCGCGTGCTCAGTTTCGAGATGCCGTGAGGCCTTCCAGGTAGCGATCGACGATCTCGTCCAGGCGCGCACCGTCGCGCTGCTCGAACGCGTAGCGCGCGCGCACCACCGGCACGCTGACGGCGAGCATCGCGGCGAGGTCGATCGGCGTACCGGCCACCACCGCCTCGACACCGCTCGCCTCGATGCAACGCAGCAGTTCCGCGCGCTGTGCCGGGTCGTAGCCCATCGCCGGCAGCACCGCGCCGATATGCGGCCAGGTGGCGAAGGTCTCGCGCAGCGCCCCCTCGGCGAACGGACGCGGATCGACGATTTCGCCCGCGCCGGCGTCCAGTGCGGCGCGGTGCCCGGCGCCGGTGGCCATGCCGCCGTGGGTGATGGTCGGCCCGTCCTCGACCACCAGCACGCGCCGTCCGCGCACCGCCTGCGGATCGTCCAGCCGCACCGGGGAGGCGGCGTGCACGATGGGTGCACGCGGGTTGATCGCGCGCAGCCGTCCGTCGAGTGCAGCGATTGCGTCCGGCGTCGCGGCATCCACCTTGTTGACGATCAGCGCGTCGGCCATCCGCGCCACCGTTTCGCCGGGGTGGTGGGTGTCGACCTGGTCCGGGCGCAGCGCGTCGGCGAGCACCAGGTGAAGGCCGGGCCGCACGAAGGGGAAGTCGTTGTTGCCGCCG
>CAZBTE010000095.1:0-8004 GCA_964494665.1 uncultured Limnobacter sp. | reverse complement strand
GGCTGCCCGCCGACATGACCGGCAATTCGCCCGGTTTTCGCGCCGCCTACGAGTTGCTGCGCCAGGCGGCGGGCACGCGCATCAACGTGCTGCTGCTCGGCGAGACCGGCGTGGGCAAGGAGCTGTTCGCCCGCGCGCTGCACGAGATGGGCCCGCGCGCAGCGCGGCCGTTCGTCGCGGTGAACTGCGCAGCGATCCCGCACGACCTGGTCGAGTCGGAGCTGTTCGGCGTCGAGAAAGGCGCGTACACCGGCGCGCTGGTGTCGCGCCCGGGGCGCTTCGAGCGCGCCGACGGGGGCACCTTGTTCCTCGACGAAATCGGCGACCTGCCGCTGCCGGCGCAGAGCAAGCTGCTGCGCGCGCTGCAGGAGGGCGAGATCGAGCGACTCGGCGACCGCAAGACGCGCCGCATCGACGTGCGGCTGGTGGCGGCCACCAACAGCGACCTGCCTGCGCTGGTCAGGGAGGGACGCTTCCGCTCCGACCTGTACTACCGGCTCAACGCCTGGCAGATCGAGATTCCGCCGTTGCGCGAACGCATGGAAGACATCGCGCTGCTGGCCAAGCACTTTCTCGCCAAGCACTGCGCGATCCACGGCAAGAAGCTGCGCGGTTTCACCGACAAGGCCAAGCGTGCGCTGCTCGGCTACGCCTGGCCAGGGAACATCCGCGAACTGCAGAACGTGGTCGAGCGCGGCGTGATCCTGGCTCCGGCCGGCACGCGCATCGAAGTCGTGCACCTGTTCCCGTTCTTCGGCGACGATCGGGCGCGCGAGTTCGGGCTCGACGCGCATGGCAGCCTCGACGCGCAACGTCCGGACGCCGGCAAGGAGCTGTGCGAGGTCGTGCTCGGCGGCACGATGACGCTCCAGCAGGTCGAGGCCATGTTGCTCGAGACGGCGGTGGACAAGGCGCGCGGCAACCTGTCGTCGGCGGCGCGCATGCTGGGTCTCACGCGCCCGCAGCTGGCGTACCGGCTCAAGCGCCTGCACGAGGGCGAAGAGGCGCGCGGCGACGCGGCGACCGCGACTGCACTGGCGACGATGACCGCGCCCTCGACGGTGACTGCCGGCGCTGCCCCGTCCCGCCCTGCACCTGGCGCACCGGCCCTCGTGAACCGATGACCGGTGCGGCGCGCCTGCGCGCGCTCGACTACCTGCGCGGGCACCACGTGATGACGCTCGCCACGCACGGCAGCGCGGGCCCGTGGGCGGCAGCGGTGTTCTACGTGAACGACGGCTTCACGCTGTACTTCCTGTCGGCACCTGCCACGCGCCACGCGCGCGACATGGCCGCCAACCCGCGCGTGGCCGCCACGATCCAGGAAGACTACGACGACTGGACGCGCATCCGCGGCGTTCAGCTCGAAGGCGAAGCGTGCCAGCTCGCCGGCGAGGAGGCGGAGCAGGCGCGCCGGCTCTACGGCGAAAAGTATCCGATCGTCGCCGGCCCGTCTCCCGCAGCGATCGCGACCGCGCTCGCGAAGGTGCGCTGGTACCGCGTCACGCCCGCACAGCTGTACTTCGTCGACAACTCGGCCGGTTTCGGCCACCGCGACCGGATCATTCCCGCGGCGCCGGATTGACCGCGGGCGCCGCGCCATCCCGCGGGCCGGCGAAGCCGCGCAGCATGTGTCCGAACTCGATCGGAAACGGGAACACGACGGTCGTGTTGTTCTGCATGCCCAGGCCGCTCAGCGTGTTCAGGTAGCGCAGCTGCATCGCCTCGGGACGCTGCGCAAGGATCTGCGCCGCCTCCAGAAGCTTGCGCGCGGCCTGCTCCTCGCCTTCGGCGTTGATCACCTTGGCGCGACGCTCGCGCTCGGCCTCGGCCTGGCGCGCGATCACGCGCACCATGCTCTCGCCCAGGTCGATGTGCTTGATCTCGACATTGGACACCTTGATGCCCCAGGCGCCGGTCTGCGCGTCCAGGATGTCCTGGATGTCGTTGTTCAGCTTTTCGCGCTCCGACAGCATCTCGTCGAGCTGATGCTTGCCGAGCACGGAGCGCAGCGTCGTCTGCGCCAGCTCGCTGGTGGCCTGGGCGAAATTCTCGACCTGGATCACCGACTTGCCGGCGTCGACGACGCGGAAGTAGATCACCGCGCTGACCTTGACCGACACGTTGTCGCGCGAGATCACGTCCTGCGTGGGCACGTCGAGCACCAGCGTGCGCTGGTCCACGCGCACCATCTGCTGCACGTACGGCAGCAGCAGGATCAGGCCCGGGCCCTTGACCCCCGTGAAGCGGCCGAGCGTGAACACCACGCCGCGCTCGTACTCGCGCAGCACGCGGATCGCCATCGCCAGCACGGCAGCCACGACGACGATGATCGGAAGGTAGAAGGCGAGATCGAACAGCATTGCGAATCTCCTTTCAGGAGGTTGAAGGCCGTTCGGGCGCCACCTGCAACACCAGCCCTTGCACACCCGTGACCCGCACATGCTGGCCGACTTCGAGCGACACATCCGACTCGGCCTTCCAGCGCTCTCCGACCGCCTGCACGCGTCCGCTGCGGCCGGCCCATTCCAGCACGGTTCCCCGCTCGCCGATCACGCTCTCGTGGCCGACCGCGACCGGCTGGCCGCGCGAGCGCAACGCCAGCCGCACCACCAGCAGCGAGAACCCCAGTCCGACCGCCGCGATGCCGGCCGCCAGCGGCCACGACACGCCGAAACCCGGCAGGTCGGTGTCGATCAGGATGGTTGCTCCCAGCATGAACGAAACGGCGCCGCCGATGCCGAGCACGCCCACCGACGGCGTGAAGGCCTCGGCGATCATCAGCACCAGGCCGAGCACGATCAGCGCGATGCCGGCGTAGTTCACCGGTAGCGCCGACAACGCGTACAGGCCGAGCAACAGGCTGATGGCGCCGATGGTGCCGGGATACAGCGCGCCGGGGTTCATGAACTCGAACACCAGTCCGTAGAAGCCGATCATCATCAGGATCAGCGCGACGTTCGGATTGGTGATCGCGCCCAGCAGCCGGGTGCGCCAGTCGGGATCGAGCGCCTGCTGCGACAGCCCGCGCGTCTCGAGCGTGATCGTGCGTTCTTCCACCACGGCTTTTCGGCCGTGCGCCTTGTCGAGCAGGTCGGTCACGCTGGTGGCGACCAGATCGATCACGTTGCGCTTGCGGGCGTCCTCGGCCGACAGGCTGGCCGATTCGCGCACCGCGCTCTCGGCCCAATCCGCGTCGCGTCCGCGCAGTTCGGCCAGCGAGCGGATGTAGGCCACCGCATCGTTGATCACCTTGGCTTCCATCGTCGAACCGGGGCGACGTGCGCTGCCGCGGTCGGGCGCGCCGCCCTCGTCCGTGCGCGGCGCGTCCTTCCCGTCCTTTGCAGCCTCGGCGTCGCGCCGGTCCTCGTCGCGACGGTCGTCTCCCCGGTCCTCGTCGCGCCCACCCGGTTGCGGAAAGCCGCCGCCGATCGACACCGGCGTGGCCGCGCCGAGGTTGGTGCCCGGCGCCATCGCGGCAACGTGGCTCGCGTACAGGATGTAGGTGCCGGCGCTCGCCGCGCGTGCACCGCTCGGCCCGACCCACGTGAGAACCGGCATCGGCGCGGACAGGATCGCGCGAATGATCTCGCGCATCGACGTGTCGAGGCCGCCGGGGGTGTCCATGCGCAGCACGACGGCGCTGGCGCCGCGCCCCTGCGCGCTTGCGATGCCGCGCGTGACGTAGTCGGCGCCCGCCGGCCCGATCGGCCCGTCGAGCGTCAGCACCAGCGCCGAACGCGACTGCGGATCTGCACCGCCGCCGAAGGCGAGCAGCGCGAGCCCGAGCATCAGCAACCCCGCCCGGATCAGTATCCGGAACTGCCTGCTGCCCGTTCGCGCCTGCAGCATCGTCACGGCCCTCGGCTCGGGGTACGAAACCATCATACAGGCCCTCACCGGTGACAGCCGGCTCGCACACGTCACGCACACCGTTATGTATCGGTGTATATTACGATCGCTGCCGCCGCCTCCCGCCTGAGGAACTCGCCCCATGCGCCGTCTCGCACCGCTACATCGCCTGTCGAAGTACCTCGTCGCCGTGTGCACCTTCGCCGCCGCGACGCAACTGGTTGCCGCCGAGATCACGGTATCCGCGGCGGCCAGCCTCACCGATGCATTCAAGGAAGTCGCCGCGGCCTACGAGGCACGCCACCCGGCCGACAAGGTGCGTCTGAACTTCGCCGCGTCGGGCACGCTGCTGCAGCAGATCGCCAAAGGCGCGCCGGTCGACGTGTTCGCATCGGCCGACCTCGCCACCATGGACAGGGCACAGGCGCAAAACCTGATCGCCGCAGCGCAACGCCGCAACTTCGCGCGCAACACCTTGGTGCTGATCACGCCCAGGGGTGCTGCGGTGCGCCCTGCTTCGCTGGACGACCTCGGCCAGGCGTCGGTGCGCCGCATCGCGATCGGCAATCCGGCCAGCGTGCCGGTCGGCCGCTACACGCAGCAGGCGCTGAACAAGGCGAACCTCTGGAGCGCCTACGAGCCGAAGCTGATCAATGCGCAGAGCGTGCGCCAGGTGCTCGACTACGTCGCGCGCGGCGAAGTCGATGCGGGCTTCGTCTACGCAACCGACGCGGCACTCATGAAGGAAAAGGTGGACGTGATCTTCACGGTACCGCTGGACGAGACGGTGACGTATCTGCTCGCGCCGATCGCGGCATCGGCCAACCCGGCCGCAGCGCTTTCGTTCGTCGAGTTCGTCACCGGCCCCGAAGGACAGGCGATCCTGTCGCGCTACGGCTTCTCGAAGCCGTAGCCTCCTGCGCATGGAGCCGGCGTGGGTTGCGCTGGGCCTGTCCCTGAAGGTCGCCGGGTGGGCCTGCCTGCTCAACCTGATCCTGGGCGTCGGCACCGGCTTCGCATTGGCGCGGTTCCGGTTTCCCGGCCGCGACCTGCTCGATGCGATGCTCACGCTGCCGATGGTGCTGCCGCCGACGGTGCTGGGGTACTACCTGCTGGTGCTGATCGGCCGGCGTGGCCCGATCGGCGCCTGGCTGTACGAGCACTTCGGCATCCACCTGGTCTTCACGCTGACCGGCGCGATCATCGCGGCGACGATCGTCTCGTTCCCGCTGGTGTTCAAGTCGGCACGCGCCGCGTTCGAGACGGTGGAGCCGCAACTCGAGAAGGCCGCGCGCGTGCTGGGCGTGTCGGAAACGGCGGTGTTCTTCCGCGTGAGCCTGCCCATGGCCTGGCGCGGCATCCTGGCCGGATTGCTGCTCGCCTTCGCACGGGCACTGGGCGAATTCGGCGCCACGCTGATGGTCGCCGGCAGCATCCAGGGACAAACGCAGACCCTGTCGATCGCGGTCTACGAGGCGGTGCAGGCCGGACAGGACCGCACGGCCAACCTGCTGGTCGCGATCGTCTCGATCACCTGCGTGGTGGTGCTGGTGACGGTCGGCCGCCTGTCGCCGGCGCGCACGGCGCATTGAACTGAGTTCGCACGGTGCTGGAGCTCGACATCCGCAAGTCGCTGCGCACGCGCGAGCGGCACTTCGAACTGGAGCTGCAGTTCTCCACGTCGGCCCGGCGCATCGTCGTGTTCGGGCCGTCGGGCGCCGGCAAGAGCCTGACGCTGCAGGCGATCGCCGGCCTGCTGCGACCCGACCGTGGCCACATCGTGCTGTGCGAAAGACGGCTGTTCGACAGCGGCGCGGGCATCGACGCGAGCCCGCGCGAGCGCGAAGTCGGCTACCTGTTCCAGGACTACGCGCTGTTTCCGCACCTGACCGTGCGCCAGAACATCGGCTTCGGACTCACGCGATCGCTGCTCAATCCGCGACGGTCGCGGCGCGATCCGCGCGTCGAGCGCTGGCTCGCCGCGCTCGGCATCGCCGAACTGGCCGACAACTACCCGTGGCAGCTCTCCGGCGGCCAGCGCCAGCGCACCGCGCTGGCCCGGGCGCTGGTGCGCGAGCCGCGCGCGCTGCTGCTCGACGAGCCGTTCGCCGCGCTCGATCCGATGCTGCGCGAGCGCATGCGCGACGAACTCGACGCCCTGCAGCGCCGGCTCGACATTCCGATGGTGCTGGTAACGCATGACCCCGCCGACATCGAGCGCTTCGGCGACGCAACGCTGGAGATCACCGTGCGACAATCGGCGCCTCGTGTCCATCACGCCGGGGGGACTGGATCCCATGCCGCGATCGCTGCAGGTGAAGGGGCTGGTCTGGCTGAGCAGCGGTGAACGCAACTTCGGCGGGCCGGGGCGCATCGCGCTGCTCGAGGCGATCCGCACCGAAGGCTCGATCACCGGCGCCGCACGCCGCGTCGGCCTCAGCTACAAGGCGGCCTGGGATGCCGTCGACACGATGAACAACCTGGCCGGGGAACCGCTGGTGCAACGCACGACGGGCGGCAAGGGCGGCGGCTCGACGCGCCTCACTCCACGCGGCGAGCGCCTGATCGAGAACTTCCACCTGATCGAAGCCGAGCACCAGCGCTTCCTCGACCTGCTGTCGACGTATGCGCGCGGCATGCCCGACGAGATCCACCTGCTGAGGAGGCTCAATCTCATGAAGACCAGCGCACGCAACCAGTTCGTCGGCAAGGTCACGGCGGTCAAGCACGGTGCGGTCAATGACGAGGTCGAGCTCGAGATTGCCGGCGGCCAGCGCATCGTCGCGGTCGTCACCCACGCCAGCACCGAGAACCTGGGCCTGAAGGCGGGCCGGGAAGCCTTCGCGCTGGTCAAGGCCTCGTCGGTCATCCTGATGACCGACGCAGGCAAGGTGAAGCTCTCGGCGCGCAACCGCCTGGCGGGCAAGGTCTCCCGGGTCGAGCCCGGTGCGGTGAACACCGAGGTGGTGGTCGACCTGCCGGGTGGCGGCGCGGTCGCTGCGATCGTCACGGTCCAGAGCGCGCAGAACCTCGGCCTGAAGGTCGGTGATCCGGTCACCGCCGTCTTCAAGGCGTCGAGCGTCATCCTCGGCGCCCAGGAGTAGGGCCTGTAGCGTGAACAGGCCCTATGGCCGCCAGCCCGGCTGCGGCCGGCGCCGGTACGCGCGAAACCGATCAGTCTTGCCAGGCGGCGTCGAACCCGGCGCGCGCGCGCTGCAGTTCGAGCCAGGTGACGCTCACTTCGCGGTGGTGGGGAGCGGCATTGAGCACCTTGCGGTGCACCGTCTCGAGGTAGGCGATCCGGATGCCGTAGAACAGAAGTTGCGGCCAGCGTGTCATCACAACCCCCGATCCTCGTCGATGACGAAGCCTCGCTGAATCACGTCGCCGTCGAACCAGACGCGCGCCTGCGGCGCCTCTTCGGCGACAACCAGCATGTAGGCGAACGCCGATTCGTACTCGCCGAAGTTGCATTGGCCTCCATGGCCATCGGCGTACTTCCATGCAACAGTGTGCGTACTCATCGATTTCCCTTGCGCGGCGCAGGTCTTCCGGGTCGCCCGATCCGCATCGGCATCGGGACGAGTGCGCCGTGCGTCATTGTTTGACGCGCAAGGTCACATTCAGAGGAATTCGGTCACCAAGCGCCCCATCGGGGCACGCGGCACGGGGAGTAAATCACTCGGTTTCGAGCACCGCCCCGAAGTAGAGCAGCAGTGCCGCCGCGACGCCGCCGCCGTAATTCAGCGCGAGCGGCATCCATTCACCCCACGCGAAGCCCGCGTAGAACGGAACGGTGGCAACCGTGAAAGGTGCGAGGACCACGGCGGCAACCACCGCCCACGTGCCTGCCACCTCGGACACGAGGCCAAGGCTCAGCAGGAATCCCCAGATCCCGCCGACGACCAGGACGCCGATCGCGGCGAGCCTGGCGAACGATCTCAATGCGCGCATGCGCCCTCCCCTGGCGTGTCCCCACTGAGGACACTTGTGGCATGCGTGCTGCTGCAGCAACTCCCGGCATCGCATGCCAGTCATCGGCACTTCGAAAGGTCGCGTACCGCTCTTTCTTTTGTGCCCCCGCTTATGCCGTAGAACTGCTGCGCAGGTCAACCCCCACAGCGCAAGTAACCACGGCTCGCGCGCTGCAGT
>CAZBTE010000094.1:0-8006 GCA_964494665.1 uncultured Limnobacter sp. | reverse complement strand
ATCGGCTCGGTGCTCGTCACCGATGCCCCGGGCAAGCTGCCGCTGGGAATCTTCACGCGGGGCGACCTGCTGCGCCGCGTGGTGCTGGCGGGCTGCGACCTGGAGCAGCCGATCGCCGGCGTGATGACCGGCGGCCTCGTCAGTGTGAGGCCGCAGACCACGGGTTACCAGGCCGGACTGGTCATGGCCCGCCGCGGCCTGCGTCACCTGCTGCTGGTCGATGCAGACGGCGTGCTGGCCGGCGTCGTCTCGCAGACCGACCTGTTCGCGCTGCACCTCAGCGGCGGGCAGGATCTCGCCCACGACATTCGCGATGCCAGGGACCTTGCCGCGTTGCAGGCGTGTGCAGCCGACATCCGGCGGCTGATCGGCACGTTGCTCGGCCAGGGCACGGCGGCCGAGCCGCTGACCCAGCTGTTCTCGACGCTCAACGACCTGCTCGTGCTGCGCATCATCGAGCTCACCCACGACGAGTTCGAGTTGCCCGCGGTGCGCTGGTGCTGGATCACGCACGGCTCGGAAGGACGCTACGAGCAGACGCTGTCGACCGACCAGGACAACGGCATCGTGTTCGAGGCATCCGCGCAGATGCCGGCCGACGCGGTGCGCGCCGCGCTGCTGCCGTTCGCGCAGGCCGTGAACCGCAAGCTGGACGCCTGCGGCTTTCCGCTGTGCCGCGGCGGCATCATGGCGGGCAATGCCGAGTGCTGCCTGTCGCTGGATGAATGGCGCACGCGCTTCTCCAGCTGGCTGCAAACGCCCGAACCCGAAGCCCTGCTGAAGGCATCGATCTACTTCGACCTTCGTTCGCTCTACGGCGACGAAGACCTTGCCGACACGTTGCGCGGATGGCTGGCCGAAACCGCACCCCGCGCGTCGCTGTTCCTGCACCTGATGACGAAGAACGCGCTGCAGTGCAGGCCGCCGCTGGGGATGTGGGGCAACTTCCGCTTCGACCGCAATCGGGAGTTCCCGCACACCATCGACCTGAAGAACCACGGGAGCCGCCCGTTCGTCGACGCGGCGCGCGTGCTCGCGCTCGCGCACGGCGTCACGCACACCGGCACCGCGCAGCGGCTGCGAGGCGTCGGCGAGATCGCGAACATGGAAGGCGACGATATCGCGGCCATCGTCGAGGGCTTCTACTTCATCCAGCTGCTGCGCCTGCGGCGCCAGCGCAGCGTGTCGCCGGGCGCGGCGGACGCCAACCGCATCGATCCCGCCACGCTGAACGAACTCGACCGCCACATCCTGAAGCAGTCGTTCAGGCAGGCGCGCAAGCTGCAGAGCAGGATCGAACTGGATTTCGGCATGCGCTGACGGATCCGGCGCGCGCTGCCGCGGGCGCTCAGCCGGGGTAGTCGAGCGCCAGGCGCTGCTGCAGCTTGCGCGCCTGGCGAAACGCGTCCTTGAGGATGCGACGGTCGATCTCGGACAACTCGCGGGTGTCGAGCGAGTTCGGCTGGTCGTTCGAGCCGTGCGCGAGCCGGTGCTGGACACGCAGGCGCAGCCCCTGCAGGAACTGGAATGCGCCGATCCAGTCGCGCACCTCGTCGCTCAGCAACCGGCCGGCAGCCGCCAGCGCCTGCAGGCGTTCGGCAGTCCCGGTCTCGCGCACGCCGCCCGCCAGGGCCAGCACGCGGGCGCCGTCGACGAACGGCGCGGTGCCGTTCAGCTTCAGGTCGATCCGCGTTTCCTCGCGCGTGAACAGCGTCTCGAACAGCCCGCCCGTCCACGACACCGGCGGACCGCTGCGCAGCGCGTTGTCGCTCATCTGCTTGAGGAAGCGCGGCGTGGCCGCAGCCCGCCGCGTGATCCGGTCGCGCAGCGCGCCGGCAAGCGTGGAGTCGCCAGTCAACGCGCGGAAATCGAAGAAGATGTTCGCGTTGAGCAGGCTCTGCGGATCGCCGCGATCGATCCAGCCGTCGAACAGCGCCTGCCACTGCGACAGCGGCTGGCACCACTGGGGGTTGCTGGCCATGATGCCGCCCTTGCACAGCGGATAGCCGCAGGCGTCCAGCCCCTCGTTGACCTCGCGCGCGAAGTCGAGCAGCGCCTGGCGATCGAGCGGGTAGTCGTCGGCGATGATCAGGCCGTTGTCCTGGTCGGTGGCAATGGTCTGCTCCTCGCGCCCTTCGCTGCCCATCGCCAGCCAGCAGACGTGCTCGAGCGAGATCTCGCGACGCTGGGCAACCAGGTCGATCAGCCGGCACGACAGCTGATCGTTCAGGCGACTGATCAGCCGCGTGACGAAGCCGGCCGACACTCCCTGCGCGACCAGGCTCTGCGACCACTGGCGGATGTCCTCGGCAGCCACCCGCAGCTCGCCGGTGCCACGTGCCTGGCAGATCGAATCGCCGATCTGGCGCAGGCTGCGCCGTTGCAGCACGAACAGGTCGCGCTCGGTGACGACGCCGGCGACGTGCCCATCCCGAACAACGGGAACGTGGCGGATCGTACGTTCGGCCATCAGCAGCATTGCGGCGCCGACCGAATCGTCAGCGTCGAGCGTCAGCACCGGCGTGCTCATGACGCTGGCGATCGGTGCATCGAGCGAAACGCCGGGCAGCACCACCCGGCCGATCACGTCCTGGCGGGTGAGGATCCCGGCCACCGACTGCGTACCGTCGGCGGCGGTGTCGACCACCAGCATCGCACCCACGCGCTCCTGCTCCATCTCCTCGAAGACGCGGCGGATCGTCGTTTCGGGCGCACAGGTGACCGGCGCGCGCCGCAGCATCGATTCGAGCGGCGCGTTGATCGTGCGCCACTGCGCGGTCTCGGCGGCGTAGCTGGCCTGCAACGCCTGGTTCGACAGTTCGAGCAGCGCCCCCATGCGGTGCTTGCAGAAGTCGAGGAACACTTCGCTACGGCGCGACAGCTCGTCGAAGTGCTCTTTCGGCAGGCGCCAGCACTCCAGTTCGCCGGCCGCCCGGTAGATCGAGCTGGCCGGCCGCTGCGCCATCATTGCGCCGACCGGAAAGATGTCGCCCACCGTCAGGAACACCGTCTGCTCGGCGCTGGTTTCGCGCCGCCCGCCGAACTGTCGCACCGCCTCGACCGCGCCGTGGCCGATGATGAAGCATGCCTGCGGGGCACCGTGCCCGGGTGCGACCAGCACGTCGCCACGCGCGAAGCGGACTGCCTGCACGTGTGCAGCCAGGAAAGCGAGGTCGTCCTCGCGCAGCTGCGAGAACGGCGCGTGGTCGCGCAGGAACTGCCGGGCGTCCATGACGACAGGGATGGTGCTCATCGCGTTGCGTCAGCCGCCGGAGCGTCCGGTGCCGGGCGCGCTGCCGGCGCCCGGCGCGGCCAGCGGCGGCTGTTGCCGGATCACCGACGTTGCGGTGGCGATGATCGTGGCCACATCGGTGAGATTGGCCGGAACGATCATCGTGTTGTTCTCGCGCGCGAGCTTGCCCAGCGCGTCGACGTACTTCTCGGCGACCTGCAGGTTGACCGCCTCCATGCCCCCCGGATGCCGGATCGACGCCGCGATGCGCTCGATCGCGCGAGCGGTGGCGTCGGCCACCGCCTGGATCGCGGCCGCCTCGCCCATCGCGCGATTGACCTCGGCCTGGCGCTCGCCCTCGGAGCGCTGGATGAACGATTCGCGCTCGCCGGTGGCCAGGTTGATCTGCTCCTGCTTGCGCCCTTCGGATTCGGCGATGCGAGCGCGCTTTTCGCGCTCGGCGGTGATCTGCGCCTGCATCGAGCGCAGGATCTCGTTGGGCGGGGTGAGGTCCTTGATCTCGTAGCGCAGCACCTTGACGCCCCAGTTCAGGGCCGCTTCGTCCAGCGCCGACACCACGCTCGCGTTGATGTACTCGCGCTCCTCGAAGGTCTTGTCCAGCTCGAGCCGGCCGATCACCGAGCGCAGCGTGGTTTGCGCCAGTTGCGTGATCGCCGAGATGTAGTTGCTCGAACCGTACGACGCGCGCATCGGGTCGGTGACCTGGAAGTACAGCACGCCGTCGACGGTGAGCTGCGTGTTGTCCTTCGTGATGCACACCTGGCTCGGCACGTCGAGCGGAATCTCCTTCAGCGAGTGCTTGTAGCCGACCCGGTCGACGAACGGGATGACGAAGTTCAGGCCCGGCCCCAGGGTGCGGTCGTACTTGCCGAGCCGCTCGACGATCCAGGCGTGCTGGTGCGGCACGATGCGCAGCGCGCGCGTGACGAACACGATCGCGAGGACCAGCAGGATCACGGCAACGGCGAGATTGCCTCCGGGCATGGATGTCTCCTGGAACAAGCGGAATTCAGTCGGCCGGCTGCACCACCAGCCGGTTGCCGACGACGCGTCGGATCACGAACCGCCCGGGAACGGCCGAGGCGGCAGGAACCAGCGGATCGAGCTCGACCGTCCAGGCGGCGCCGCGGTAACGGACCTGGGCCCGCCGGTCGGCGCCCCAGGCTTCGATGTCGAGGCGCTCGCCGACGTCGAGCAACATGCTCGCGTCACCGGCTCCGGGCCCGCGCGCACGCTGTCCCCACGGACTGCGCCGTCGCAGCCAGGCCCAGCCGGCAATCGTGACCGCGGCGGTGACCAGGACCTGCACGGTGATGCCGGCACCCGCCCAGGCGGCCAGGCCACCCGCCGCGCAGCCTGCCGCCAGCACGAGCAGGTAGAACGTGCCGGTCAGGATTTCCGCCACGCCCAGCACAACGGCTAGGATCCACCACCAGTACTGCAGCCCCATCGAACCCCTCCTGACGGCATCGTAGCATTGGCGGCGGCCGACTCGGGTTGCCCTCGATTGCCGCGCCGCGCGATTCCCGCTAGCATCCCCGCCGTTGCACTCGCAGGGGCCGATAACGCGCGGCGGCGGGTGCTCAATTCCAAATCCTCCAGGAGGAACCCAGATGAAGTACAGGTTGTTGGGTCTCGCAGTCGCTTCGGCCTTTGCGGCCGCAAGCGCTCCGGTCGCCGCGCAGACGGTGGTGAAGATCGGTCACGTGGCGCCGCTCACCGGCAGCATCGCGCACCTCGGCAAGGACAATGAACTCGGCGGCAAGCTGGCGGTCGAGGAGCTGAACGCGAAGAAGCTCACCATCGGCGGCAAGCCGGTGAAGTTCGAACTGCTCGGTGAAGACGACGGCGCCGATCCCAAGCAGGGCACTGCAGCGGCGCAGAAGCTGGTCGATGCCGGCGTGGTCGCGGTGGTAGGCCACCTGAACTCGGGAACGACGATTCCCGCCGCTCGCATCTACAACGACGCCGGCATTCCGCAGATCTCGCCGTCGGCCACCAACCCCGACTACACGCTGAAGCTGAAGTATCCCGGCGCGTTCCGCGTCGTGGCGCACGACGGCCAGCTCGGCGGTACCCTGGGGCGCTACGCGGTGAACGAGCTCAAGGCGAAGTCGATCGCCGTGATCGACGACCGCACCGCGTATGGCCAGGGTGTGGCCGACGAGTTCGAGAAGGCGGCCAAGGCGGCAGGCGCGAAGATCGTCGGGCGCGAGTTCACCAACGACAAGGCCACCGACTTCAACGCGATCCTTACCAAGCTGAAGGGCGCGAAGCCGGAAGTGGTGTTCTACGGTGGCATGGACGCCGTGGCCGGCCCGATGCTGCGCCAGATGAAGCAGCAGGGCATGGACGTCAAGCTGATGGGCGGCGACGGCATCTGCACCGGCGAGCTGGTGAAGCTCGCCGGCGACGCGCTCGGCCAGAACAAGGTCGTGTGCGCAGAAGCCGGCGGCGTCACGCCCGACAAGGCGGCCGCGATGGAAGCCTTCAAGAAGCGCTTCAAGGACAAGTTCGGCATCGACGTGCAGCTCTACGCACCCTACGTCTACGACGCGGTCAACGTGCTCGCCGCGGCGATGCAGAAGGCCAATTCCACCGATCCGAAGAAGTTCCTGCCCGAGCTGAAGAAGATCACTCACGACGGTGTGAGCGGCACGATCGCCTTCGACGCGCACGGCGACATCAGGAACGCGGCGCTGACGCTCTACACGTACCGGGACAGCAAGAAGACGCAGATGATGGTCACGCGCTGAGAACCGGCGACCGCGCCCGCTTCGCGGGCGTGCGTACGGCGCGCAAAGGGGCTCCACGGGAGCCCCTTTTTTCGTTCAGGGCCGGGATGCAGCGCGTTCGGCCGGCATGCTCGAGCGCAGTTCGACGAACCGGTGGAACAGCGCGCCGGTCGCGACGCTGAGTGACCAGGCCAGCACGATTCCCAGTGCGTTCGCCCGCGGATCGGCACCCACGAAGCGGTGTAGCCACGCCCCGACGACGAGCATCACGGGAAAGTGCACCAGGAACACCGAATAGCCGATGCGCCCGAGGAAAGCGATCGGACCCGGCGCCGGCCGGCGTGCCAGCCAGGCGCTCCTCACCGAGACCGCCAGCGTGACCGCCACTACCAGCGCGACCGCGATGCGCATCCTGAAGTCGACCGCCAGCGACGCCCCGACGCCCGCCGCGAGCAGCGCCGTCCAGGCCAGCGCGTCACGGCGTTGCGACAGCCACCACGCGAACGCGCCGAGGGCGTAGGCGCCGAAGAAGTACAGCGCCGACTCGTCCCAGCGCGGGTCGCGGTTGAAGTGGAACAGCGACGCGAGTCCGAAAGCGGCGAGCAGCACGAAACCGAGCCGGCGGCGTGGCCCGTGACCGTCGACCGCACCGCGCGCCAGCCACAGCAGCAGCGTCATCAGCAAGAACAACTGCAGGTCGATGGCCACGTACCAGGCGCCGGCGGTCAGCGCCTCATAGTCGAGCAGGTCGTGCAGCAGCAGCAGGTGGGCGGCGAACTGCAACCATCCGGGCGCTGCCGGGATCGAGTCGTGATTCATCCAGCGGCGCGCGATGGCCGCCATGGCGATGGCCAGCACCAGGGCCGCCGCGAACGGCACGATCAACCGCACGTAGCGCCGCAGCATCAGCTGCAGCGGACGTGCTGCCAGCAGCACACCGTCGGGGGCGATTGCACGCGCGCCCAGGAAGCCGCCCGTGACCAGGAAGACCTGCACCGCAATGCGCGCGTACTCGCTGAGCCAGGCGAGCAGCGCCGGCGCGAGCGGTGCGGCCGCGTCGGACATCGGGCCGTAGAAGGCCAGGTGGTGCAGCACGATCAGCTGCGACGCACCTGCCTTCAGCGCGTCGACGAACCCCAACCGGGAGGCCTGCGCCCCCCGCGCCCCGGTCGACATGTCAACGGCGCACGCCCGCCAGCTGTTGCCAGGTGGAGATCACCGTGTCGGGATTCAGCGATATCGAACTGATGCCCTGTTCCATCAGCCACTGCGCAAGATCAGGGTGGTCGGACGGCCCCTGCCCGCAGATGCCCACGTACTTGCCCGCGTTGCGGCACGCCGCGATCGCCCGCTCGAGCAGCATCTTGACGGCCGGATCGCGTTCGTCGAAGCCCTCGGCGACCAGCCCGGAATCGCGGTCCAGCCCCAGCGTGAGCTGGGTCAGGTCGTTCGAGCCGATCGAGAAGCCGTCGAAGTGCTCCAGGAACTGCTCGGCGAGAAGCGCGTTGGACGGCAGTTCGCACATCATGATCACCCGCAGGCCGTTCTCGCCGCGGCGCATCCCGTGGCGCGCCAGCAGTTGGACCACTGCGGCCGCCTCCTTCGTGGTGCGCACGAACGGCACCATCAGCTCGACGTTGCTGAGTCCCATCTGCTCGCGCACCCTGTGCATCGCCTGGCACTCGAGCTCGAAGCAGTCCCGGAAGCCCTCGGCGATGTAGCGCGACGCGCCCCGGAAACCCAGCATCGGGTTTTCCTCGTCGGGCTCGTAGCGCGAGCCGCCGATCAGCTTGCGGTACTCGTTGGACTTGAAGTCGGACAGGCGCACGATCACCGGACGCGGCCAGAACGCCGCGGCAATCGTCGCCACGCCTTCCGCGAGCCGCTCGACATAGAAGGCGCGCGGCGTCGCGTGTCCGCGCGCCACGCTCTCGACCGCCTTCTTCAGGTCGCTATCGACGTTGGGATAGTCGAGGATCGCCTTCGGGTGGATGCCGATGTTGTTGTTGATGATGAAC
>CAZBTE010000093.1:0-8017 GCA_964494665.1 uncultured Limnobacter sp. | reverse complement strand
GCGATCGACATCGAGCCCGACATGTGCGGCAAGATCGACTACCGGTTCCGCGTGTATCCGCACCACCCGCTGCTCACGCATCCCTACGAGATGGGCATGATGCTGTGGCTGTGAGCGACCCGGCGTCGCCGCGCGTCCTGTTCGCCACCCCCGAGATCGCACCCTGGGTCAAGACGGGGGGATTGGGCGACGTCAGCGCCGCGCTCCCTGCGGCGCTCGCGCAGGCGGGCATTGGGGTGCGCGTGCTCGTGCCCGCGTACCCGGCACTGCTCGACGCCTTCCCCGAACGAGAGACGATCGCCAACGTGGTGCAGCCGGGCGGCCGGCTGGCCCCGGCCGCGTTGTCGTGCGCCGCGCTGCGACCGGGGCTCGAGCTGCTGCTGCTCGAATGCCCGACGTACTACGAGCGATTCGGCGGACCGTACCAGGATCGCACCGGCCGCGACTGGAGCGACAACGCGCTGCGCTTCGGCCTGCTGTCGAAGATTGCGGCCCTGCTGGCGAGCACCCGCACGCCGCTCGACTGGCAGCCCGACGTCCTGCACTGCAACGACTGGCAGACCGCGCTCGCGTCCGCCTACCTGCACTACCGGCTCGAGCCCGCCGCGCGCAGCGTGACGACGATTCACAACCTCGCCTTCCAGGGCCTGTTCGCCGCGTCGCTGCTCGAGGCGCTCGACCTGCCGGCCAGCGCGATGGCGATCGACGGTGTCGAGTTCCACGGGCAGATCTCGTTCCTGAAGGCAGGGCTTCAGCACGCCGACCGGATCACCACGGTGAGCCCCACCTATGCGCGCGAGATCTGCGAGCCCGAGCACGGCTGCGGCCTCGACGGCCTGTTGCGTCATCGCCGCGACCGGCGGGCCTCCGATCTGCGCGGCATCCTGAACGGCATCGATACCGACGAGTGGAACCCGGCCACCGACCGCCACATCGCGGCGACCTACGACGCTGCCTCGCTGGGCGCCAAGGCCCTCAACCGGACCGCGCTGGCCGAACGCATGGGACTGGAGCTCGACGCCGACACGCCGCTGCTCGGCATGGTCGGGCGCTTGACGCACCAGAAGGGCGTCGATCTCGTGCTCGCGGCCGCGCCCGCGCTGCTCGAACGCGGCGCCCGGCTGGCGGTGCTGGGCGCGGGCGAAGCAGCGATGGAACGGGCGTGGCGCGAACTGGCTGAAAGTCACCCGGGGCGCATCGCCGTGCAACTGCGCTTCGACGAGTCGCTCGCGCACCAGATCGAAGCAGGCGCCGACATGTTCCTGATGCCGTCGCGCTTCGAGCCCTGCGGCCTGAACCAGATGTACAGCCTCGCCTACGGCACGCCGCCGGTGGTACGCGCCACCGGCGGCCTGGCCGACACCGTGGTCGATTGCGACGCGCGCTCGCGCGCGGGCGGCACTGCCAACGGCTTTCGCTTCGCCGACGCAACGGTGGCCCAACTGCTCGCTGCGACGATGCGCGCGATCGACGCATGGCGCGATCCGCGGCTGTGGCGCGAACTGCAACGCAACGGCATGTCGCGCGACTGGGGCTGGAGCGCGGCGGCACGCCACTACGCCGAGCTGTATCACGAGGCGTGAACGCGAGGCGCTCAGATGAACCAGACCGAACGCCTCTACCGGATCGACCAGCTGATCCACCAGCGCACGGTGATGCCGTTCGAAGAGCTGAGGCGCGAGCTCGAGGTTTCGCGCGCCACGCTCAAGCGCGACGTCGCCTACATGCGCGATCGCCTCAACGCGCCGATCGTCTACGACCGCGAGCGCGGCGGATACTGCTTCGCCCCGTCGCAACTCGGTCCCCAGTATGGCCTGCCGGGATTGTGGTTCAACGACCGCGAGGTGCTGGCGCTGCTGACGATGCACCGCATGCTGGAGGAGCTCGACACCGGCGGACTGCTCGGGCCGCAGATCCAGCCGCTGATCGCGCGCCTGAACGGGCTGCTGGGTGCCGCGAGCGATCCCGCCGACGAGATCGTCAAGCGAGTGCGCGTGATCGCCGCGCACAACCGTCCGGTGGCGCCCCGCTGCTTCGAGGTGATCGGCAGCGCCCTCGTGTCGCGGCGGCGCATCGAGATCACCTACTTCACCCGCTCGCGCAATGCGCGCACCGTGCGTGAGTTGTCCCCGCAACGGCTGGTCCACTACCGCAACGCGTGGTACCTCGACGCCTGGTGCCACCGTACCGGTTCGCTGCGCGTGTTCGCACTCGACGCGATCGAACAGGCCCGGCTGGTGGATCGCCGCGCACGCAACGTGGCGCTCGCCGAGGTCGACCGCCAGCTCGGCTCGGGCTACGGCATCTATCGCGGCCGCAGGCTGGCATGGGCCACGCTGCGCTTCGCCGAGGACGCGGCACGCTGGGTGCGCGCCGAGGTCTGGCATCCGCAACAGCAGGGCCGCGATCTCGAGGACGGAGGCTACGAGCTGCGCGTGCCGTTCGGCGCCACCCCGGAGCTCGAGATGGACATCCTGCGACACGGCGAGCAGGTCGAGGTGATCGCGCCCGAATCGCTGCGCCGGCGCATTGCCGAACGGCTGGAGCGCGCGCAGGCGCCCTACCGTTGATCGCATCCGACTGCGCCGCGCCGACCGAGCGACCATGATCGAAAACGACGCCCGCAACGTGCTGCTCGTACGCGCGGTCGAGACTGCGCCAGCCGCGCAGACCAGCTGGACCGGCGACGACCGTGCCTGGGCCAGTCGCGCCGCGGCCGAGATCGAAGGCGAAGGCGCGAGCACCGAGGCGTTCGTCGCGCGACGCGCGCGCCTGGCCGCCGAGCGCCTGTCGGCGCGCGACCCGGCCGTGCGGCGAGCACTGCGTGTGCTCACCTGGCGCGGCTGGGTCGGTTGGGCGCTGGCGGCACTCGCGTTCGCGGCAGGCGCTGCCGGCGACGCCATTGGTGCGGGCCAGCGCGTGAACGTGCTCGCTCCCCCGCTGCTCGCGTTGATGGCGTGGAACCTGCTCGTGTATGGCGCGATGGCGGTGCGCGCATCGCTTGCGGCGCTGGGCCGGGAGCCGGCCCGGCGCGGCCCGCTCGTGCGCCTGCTCTCGCGCGCCGCGCACGCTGCAGCGCCGGACCGGGGCGGGCGCGACGCACCGGCACTGGCCCGCTTCGCCACCGACTGGGCGCAGGCGAGCTCGAAGCTGAACGCAGTGCGAATCTCCCGTCTGCTGCACGTCGCGGCAATTGCCGTTGCGCTGGGTACGCTGGCGGGCATGTACGCGCGCGGCCTGGGCCTCGAGTACCGAGCGGGCTGGGAGAGCACTTTCCTCGATGCCGGACACGTGCGTCGCGTGCTCGACGTCGTGCTCGGGCCGGCTTCGTGGCTGACCGGACTGACGCTGCCGGACGCGGCCCGCCTCGAAGCGATGCGCTTCCCGGCCACTTCAGGCGAACCCGCCGGCACCGGGATTCACCTGTACGCCGTGACGACCGCCCTGCTCGTGCTGCTGCCGCGGCCCCCGCTCGCGCTGGTCGCCCGCTTGCGCGAGCGCCGGCTTGCGGCACGCTTCCCGCTGGCACTCGACGATGCCTATTTCGCGGCGCTGGCACGCGCGCATCGCGGCGAGGCGGCGTCGGTCGTCGTGGTGCCCTACAGTCACGCTCTGGCGCCGCAGGCCACGCTCGGACTGCGCGCGATGCTGGCGCCGGTGCTCGGCGCAACCAGTGCGCTGAGCTTCACCGCGACGGTCGCCTACGGCAACGAGGAGTCTGCCGCCGCAGGGCTGCCGGGCGGGCCGCCTCCGACGCTGGTGATCGCGCTGTTGGCGTCCAGCGCCACCCCCGAGGCCGACGCGCACGGCGCTTTCGTCGAAGCACTGGCGGCGGCGCTGCCGGCGCAGACGCCTTTGCTGGTCCTGGTCGACGAATCGGGCTTCGTCGCGCGATTCGGCGACACCGATCCGACGGCGCTGCGGCGTCGCGACGAACGGCGCGAGGCGTGGGAGCGCTTCTTCGCGACACGTCCGCACCCGCGCGTGCCGCTGATCATGGACCTGGAACGCACGCCGGCCAGCGACGGGGAACGGGCGCTACGCGCCGCGCTCGACCAGCTGGCCGATGCAACCACCACGCAGGCGGCAACGTGACCATGGCCGACGAGACGACGACGCCGCACACCATCGCGCTGAGCCTGGTTTCGCACACCAATGTCGGCAAGACCACGCTGGCGCGCACCCTGCTCGGCCGCGACGTCGGTACGGTGCGCGACGAAGCCCACGTGACCGAGGCGGCCGAACCTTACGTGCTGGTCGAAACGCCCGAAGGCGACAGGATGACGCTGTGGGACACGCCGGGTTTCGGCGACAGCGCGCGGCTCGCGCGGCGCCTGGCGTCGTCCGGTGATCCGATCGGATGGTTCCTGACCCAGGTCTGGGATCGCTTTCGGGATCGTGCGTTCTGGTCGAGCCAGCAGGCGGTGCGCAACGTGCGCGACAGCGCCGACGTCGTGCTCTACCTCGTCAACGCGTCGGAGCAGCCTGCCGAAGCCGGCTACGTGAGCACCGAGATGCGCGTGCTCGACTGGATCGGCAAACCCGTCGTGGTGCTGCTCAACCAGCTCGGCCAGCCGCGTGCCGCCAGCGACGAGGCTGCCGAAGTGCAGGCCTGGCGCAATCATCTGTCCGGCGTCCACCAGGTGCGCGCGGTCCTGCCGCTGGATGCCTTCGCACGCTGCTGGGTGCAGGAGGCGACCCTGCTTCGCACGATCGAGACGCTCCTCGCCGAGCCCGAACGCAGTGCCTGCGCGCGCCTGATCGACGAGTGGCTGCGGCGCCGCCGGGCGGCGTTCGATGCATCGATCGCGGTACTGGCAGAGCGGCTCGCGCGCGCCGCCACCGATCGCGAGCCGATTCCCGATGGCGGCGTGCTCGGCCGCCTGCGCGAAGCGGGCAACGCGCTGGGCGCCTTGCGCGCGTCTGCTGACGACGAGGGCACGGCGGCGCCCACACGCCAGCTTGCGATGCGGCGGCTCGCCGAACGTCTGGATGCCGACGTGCGCGCGGGCACGGCCCGGCTGATCGCGCTGCACGGGCTCGAAGGCCACGCCTCGGGCGAAGTGCTGGCGCGACTGGCCAGGCACTATGCCGTCAGCGAACGGCTCGACGAAGGCAAGGCCGCGATGTGGGGCGGCATGGTCACCGGCGCACTCACCGGACTGAAGGCCGACCTCGCAACCGGAGGACTGACCTTCGGCGCCGGCCTGCTCGCCGGCGGCATCGTCGGTGCGCTGGGTGCCTTCGGCCTGGCACGCGGCTACAACGTCGTGCGCGGCGCGCACGAGCCATCGGTGGCGTGGACCGACGCGGTGCTCGACGAACTGGTGGTCACCGCCCTGCTCGGTTACCTTGCGGTCGCGCACTACGGCCGGGGCCGCGGCGACTGGACGCCGTCGGAGCATCCGCCGCACTGGCGCGACGTGGTCATCGGCGTGTTCGAGCGCAGGCGGGCAGGCTTCGCGGCCATCTGGGCCTTGCGGGCCGGTGCCGATGCCCAGGTGTCGATGAAGAAGGCACTGCGCCCGGCATTGTCCGAGGCGGCGCTCGAGGTACTCGAGCAGCTCTATCCGGGCTCGGGCGCGACGGCCATCGACCGTCCGGGCGCCGCGCCGCCGCCGCCCGTCGCCGGTACCACCTGACCCCACTTGCCGGCAAGCGCCGGCGCGCGCAGCATCCATTCCCGACGCCGGCGCGAGGGCATATACTGCTTCGGCGTGATTACAGGAGATCCCCGACAGGGGGTCGCCAGCCGGGCAACTGCGGAGTTCGACATGCGTTCGATCATTCATTCACTCGGGTTCGTCCCGGCCGTCCTGGGCATTGCGCTTGCCGGCGCCCACCTTCCCGCCGCTGCGGCAGGCAATGCAGCCAGCTTCAATCCGCACGGCTTGAAGCTGCCCACCGGCGTCTATCGCTGCGAGCTGAATCGCAGCGTGAACGTGCGCCAGGTATCGGCCGACCTGCAGTCGGCAGTGCTCCAGTTCGACAAGAAGGAGTACAAGATGCAAGCGGTCGGCGCGCGCAGCGGCGCGCTTCGCTACGAGGACCCGAAATCGGGGCTCGTGTGGCTGGTCATCCCCAGCAAGTCGATGCTGCTCGACACCAAGAAGGGCCGCCAGCTGGCCAACGAGTGCAAGGTCTGAGTCCAGACTGAGCCAACCGTCCCCACGGGGCCGGCGCAATGCGCCGGCCCCGTTTTCTTTTGCGCCCTCCGGAGAAACCCCGATCGCATCGCACTTGCGTCGGCCCACCGCTTTGGCCAGACTTGCCGGACCCCGGGTCCGCTGCCGAACGCCTCAAAATCGCACAGTCAACGCTTCATCCCCACCGATCTGACGCAGCGGCCGCGCTCCTCGAAGTGGACGCGGTCACGCTCTCGTTCGGCGGTGTGCGGGCACTGAGCGGCGTCACCTTTTCAGTCGCGCCCGGCTCGATCACGTCGATCATCGGCCCCAACGGCGCAGGCAAGACCTCGCTGTTCAACACCATTTCCGGCTTCTATCGGCCCGACTCGGGAACGATCCGGTTCGAGGGTCGCGACATCACGCGCATCGCGGCACCGAAGCGCGCCGCGCTCGGCCTGGCGCGCAGCTTCCAGAACATCGCACTGTTCCGGGGCATGACGGTGCTCGACAACATCAAGCTCGGCAGGCACTGCCACCTGCGTACCGGCGTGCTCGATGCGCTCGTCTACTTCGGTCGCGCGCGGCGTGAAGAGGTTGCACTGCGCGCCGAGATCGAGGAACGCATCATCGACTTCCTGGAGATCGACCACATCCGCCACGCGCCGGTGGCGGCGCTTTCGTACGGGCTTCAGAAGCGCGTCGAGATGGCGCGCGCGCTGGCAATGCGGCCGAAGATCCTGATGCTCGACGAACCGGTCGCCGGCATGAACCGCGAGGAAACCGAGGACATGGCGCGCTTCATCCTCGACCTGCGCGCCGAATGGGGTCTCACCGTGCTGATGGTCGAGCACGACATGGGCATGGTGATGGACATCTCGGACCACGTGATCGTGCTGAACTTCGGCCAGATGATCGCCGAAGGCACGCCCGTCGTCGTGCAGAACAACCCCGAGGTCGTGCGCGCCTACCTCGGATCGGGCGACGTCGCCGAATTGCGCCGCAAGCTGCGCGCCTCTGCCCCGGAACAGCTGGCGTGAGCTTCGACTGGCTGTTCCTGTTCGAGATCTCGCTCGCCGGCCTGGGTACCGGCGGCCTGTACGCGCTGACCGGCCTCGCGTTCGTGATGATCTACAAGGCGACCCGCGTCGTGAACCTCGCCATCGGCGAGATGCTGATGATCGGCGCCTACGTGTTCTTCGCTTTCGCCGCGGGCATGGCACTGCCGGTGTGGGTGGCGATCATCGGTGCCGTTGTCGCCGGCGGCCTGCTGGGGGCGGTGGTCGAGCGCACGATGATCCGCCCGATGCTGGGCGAATCCCCGATCTCCGTCTTCATGGTCACGGTCGGCCTTGCGTCGATCCTGGTCGGGGTGGTCGAGTTGATCTGGACCGCCGACCCGCGGCTCCTGCCCGCCTTCATGCCGTCCGAACCGATCCTGCTTGGCGAAGCGTTCGTGTCGCCGAAGATCTTCTACGGCTTCCTGGTCGCCACCGCACTGATCGCCGTGGTGCTCGCGGTGTTCCGCTTCTGGCGCGGCGGCGTCGCGCTGCGCGCCACCGCTTCGGACCAGGCGGCGGCCTATTCGATGGGCATCAACGTCCCACGCGTGTTCTCGTTGTCGTGGACCGTGGCAGGCATGATCGCCGCAGTCGCGGGCATCGTGGTCGGTTCGATCGGCGGCATCTCGTCGACGATGGGCATCTTCGGGCTGTCGGTGCTGGTGGTGGTGATCTTCGGCGGTCTCGACAGCATCGCCGGCGCGCTGGTCGGCGGTCTGTTCATCGGACTGGTCGAAGCGCTGGCCGGCGCCTATCTCGGCGGCGAATTCAAGGTGCTGGCCGCCTTCGTGCTGTTGGTGCTGATCCTGATGATCCGTCCGTACGGGCTGT